>CAYMXG010000106.1:289-7481 GCA_964394115.1 uncultured Enterobacteriaceae bacterium
TGCACTTTTCCCGCCACAACCCGTTTTTTAAGCATGGGGAATGGCAGGCGTGGGTTGCCATGCGCGAGGGTATCCCGGTGGGCCGCATCAGTGCTCAAATTGATTGGCTGCATCGGGAGCGGTACGGGGCCGGCACCGGGCATTTCGGTTTACTCGAGGCGCAGGACGACCCTGAGGTTTTTGCCCGATTGTTTGACGCGGCCGAGTCCTGGCTGCTGGAGCGGGGCACCCGTGACGTGACCGGCCCGTTTAACCTGTCCATCAATCAGGAATGCGGTTTGCTGGTGGAGGGCTTCTCGCGACCGCCGGTGGTGATGATGCCCCATGGCCGGCCGTGGTATGAACGGCATGTGCAGGCGCTGGGCTACAAGCCGATGAAAGACCTGCTGGCCTATTGGGTGCGAACGGATTTCACTCCGCCCCGCGTCATGGCGACCCTGCTCCGGCGTTATGGCCCGACCGTGCAATTGCGGACATTAAGGCGCGATCACATGCAGGACGAATTGGAAATCCTGCGCGATTTGTTTAATGACGCCTGGAGGGAAAATTGGGGTTTCGTGCCGTTTACACGGGCGGAATTTGCCGAGATCGGCGCAAGCCTGCGCCTGCTGGTGCCCGATGATTTTGTCCAGATCGCAGTATTGGACAGTGAACCGGTGGCGTTTGCCGTCGCGCTGCCCAATATAAATGAGGCGGCCGCGGACCTTTCCGGACACCTGCTGCCATTTGGCTGGGCCAAATTGCTCTGGCGGTTGAAACGTGGCCGCATAGGGACCGCGCGCGTGCCGCTCATGGGTGTCAGGCAACGATTCCAGAATAGCCCGCTGGGCATCGCTTTGGCCTATTTGACCAGCAACGGCGTGAAAGAGGCCCTGTTCCGGCGCGGCATCATGGAAGTGGAGATGTCCTGGATCCTCGAAGAGAACAAGGGCATGCGCCACATGCTGGAATCCATCGGCAGCGATCTCTACAAGCGTTACCGGATCTACGGCAAGCACCTGGGCGAATGATCTTGATGCCGGTGTCACAGGCCAATTCAGCGTCCCGGTTCAATGCCATTGTGTTGGCCGCGGATCGCACGTCGGATGATGCCGTGGCGAAGTTCGCGCGGGTCCCGTGCAAGGCCGCGGTGACCGTGGGAGGGATCCCCATGCTGCTTCGGGTCCTGGATGCCCTGGCGTCGCTCCCGGGTTTGAATCAGATTATCGTGGTCGGGCCCACGTCCGCTGCGCTGGCAGCCAGTCCGGAATTGGCAAACGGCCTGAAACGGGATCGGGTAGCGCGGCTGGATCCGGAGTCATCGCCCAGTCGCAGCGCCGCGGCCGGATTACGCGCCTTGAGTTTGGATGCCCCGATATTGATCACCACCGCGGACCACGCCCTGCTGACGTCCAAAGTTGCCGGGGGATTCCTTGAGGCGAGCCGGGCTTCGGGTGCTGATCTGGCCGTGGGGCTGGTCAGATTTTCCCAAGTGCAGGCGGCCTTTCCCGGTGTGCGCCGCACCGTGCTCCGCTTTCAGGACGGCGCCTACTGCACCTGCAATCTGTTTGCCGTGCTCACACCGGTTGGCACGCGGGTAATTGATTCCTGGGTACGCGTGGAGCAACAACGCAAGCACCCGGCCCGCCTGGTGGCGGGGATTCTGGGACCGGGCGCGATGCTGCGCTACTTGCTCGGCATGCTGACTCTGGATGCGGCCCTGTCCAGTGCGTCGCGGCGACTTGGTGCGCGTGTTGCCCCGGTGATCCTGGATGCAGCGGAAGCCAGCGTGGACGTGGATACGCCGGATGATCTGATGCGGGTAGAGGCGATACTGGCTGAACAAAAAGGCAGGTAAATGTTAAGGAAACGCTGATTTAATTCGTAATCGTCGTTCCCGCTTTCGCGGGAATGACGAATTATTCAGAGTTTCTTTAAAAGTGGAAAATAAAAAGTGCGCAGGGGTTCATTTTTTACTTTTTCTTTTTTCTTTTTACTTTTAACTTTGCACTGACCGTAATTCCCCCAAATGCAGCCTTCGCGGCCTCCAAATCTCCGGGGAAATCCAGCTCCGCCCATCCCAGTCCGGTCACCGGGCAGGGCCGCACGACGCCATCCGCGGCCAACGCATCAATGATCGACAGGTACCAGAGTTTCAGGCTGGTCGGATGTCGCATGGCATTCTCGACCGCGGCCCGGAACAGCGCGGGACCCTTGCCCCGGAAATAAAGCATGCCGATGGATTCACAGTCGGTTTGCTGTGGGGCCAATGTCTTGCTGACCTGTCGCACCAGGCCCCGGCCGACCTTGACCTTCATGTCGTCGTCGTCGTACTCGTCTTTGAGGTTTACTGTGAGCGTGATCGGCGCGAATGCCGATTCCAGCACGCGGTTCAGCACCGCTGCCTCGAAGATGATGTCGCCGTTCAAGAGCATGAAATCGTCGCGCATCACTTCGCGGGCGATCCAGCAACTGGCAAGGTTGTCAGAGATGTCGAAGAATGGATTGAATTCCACCCTGACCCGGCGTTCCCCGTAGCGTTTCCTTAACACGCCTTCGACCAGGTCGCTGCGATAGCCGGAAACGATCACCACGTCCCTGATGCCGGTCTCAAGCAACGCATCCACCTGCCACTCCAGCAGCGAGCGATCGCCGATGCGAATCAGGCATTTCGGCTGGTCCGCGGTGAGCGGCAACAGGCGTCGGCCCTGCCCGGCGCTCAGCACGATGGCGTGCGCGGGCGGTTTTTTCCGGTGCTGAGTGGACATTGCACTATATTACCATCGGCGTGCGGGGCAATGTCCCGCCTGGATGGGTCCGGAATGAGAGCGTTACTGCACAATGCGCATTGAGCGATACATCGTTGCCGAGGTATTGAAGCCGTTCCTGGCAGTTCTCGGCATCCTGCTGGCCATGTTTGGCTGTTTTACCGTGGCCCGGTACCTCGCCGCCGCGGTGACCGAGACACTGGGAACGGCATTAATGCTGCGCCTGGTATTGCTGAAGCTGCTTATCGCCACGGAAGTCCTGGTGCCGGTGGCGTTGTATTTCTCCGCCGTCATGGGGTTGGGGCGCATGCACCGGGATCAGGAAATGGTGGCGCTGCGCGCCGCGGGGATCGGATCCGGAACCGTGATCCGGTCCATGTTGCTGTTGGGCGTTCCGGTGGCGGTGCTGGTTGCGTGGCTTTCGATCTCGGCGCGACCCTGGGCCTATGCCGAAAGCTACCTGCTGGACGCCTCCGCGCGCACCGAGTTCAGCCCGGAGCACGTGCAGGGCGGGAAATTTCTCGGCAGCGAAAGCAGCGGGCGGGTGTTGTACACGCAGTTCAAGGATCCTGACAGCGCCGAGATGCGCGAGGTGTTCCTGTTTCGACGCGGCGACCTGGCCAGCACCCTGGTGAGTGCGCACCGCGCGGAACATCGTGAGAATCGCACCACCGGCGCGGCGCAACTGCATTTGCGGGACGGGCAGTTATATCGCCTGCAACATGGTTCCGGTCCCGACCGGGTTACCACCTTTTCCGATCTGGTCTTCAATCTGACGCAGCCGGATGCCGCGGTGGGTTACAAGCGCAAGGCTGCGGCCACCGGCGTGTTGTTGAATTCCGAATTGCCCGCCGAGGTCGCCGAGTGGCAATGGCGGCTGTCCCGCCCGCTGGCGACGTTACTGCTGGTGCTGGCGGCCATACCCCTTAGCCATGCCGCGCCGCGCCAGGGCCGCCATGAACGCATCGTCATCGCTGCCATGGTCTTCGCGGTGTACTACAACCTCAGCGGGTTGGCCCAGTCCTGGGTCGAGCAGGGGGTAGTGGGTGCGCTCCCCGGGGTCTGGTGGTTGCACGGGCTGATGGCAGCGGCAGTCATCTGGATTTTGCGCGCTGGCAACGGCGTACTGCGGGGTCGCGCGGCATGAACCTGATGGATCGCTACCTGATGCGCCAGATTTTTTTCGGCATGTGCATCGCCGGTGCGGTGCTTTTGCCGTTGTTCAGTTTTCTCGATCTGCTGGAGGAACTGGAGGACGTGGGGGAGGGCAGTTATGCGCTGCACGATGCCTTTCGCTTCGTCCTGTTGATGATCCCGCGCCGGATGATTCAGCTGGCCCCGTTCATCGCGCTGTTGGGCAATGTCATCGCCCTTGGACGTCTCGCAGCGACACTGGAGTTGACTGCGATGCGCGCCGCAGGTCTCTCCGTATTGCGCATCGCGCGCGCATCCCTGGCTCTCGGCCTGGGCGTTGTCTTCATGCTCCTGGTGCTGGAACAATTTGTCGCCCCGGTTTTCCAGCAGAGCGCCCTGATCCAGCGTGCGGCAGCGCTCGCGCAAAGTGCGGAACTGGGGGAGGGGCTGGGGATCTGGACCCGTGATAAAAGCCGGGTATTGAGAATCGGAAACATGGGGCCGAAAGGCGAGCCCCATGACATCGAGATCATGACGTTTGACATTAAAGGCAGCTTGCTGGAGTACCTGCGCAGTCCACAGGCAGATATCGCAGAGCGTGACATATGGACATTGCAGCAAGTCACGCGCAAGCGCGTGGAAGGGGAACGGGTGACCACTGATCATTTGGCATCACTGGTATGGAGACCGTTTCTTTCCCAGGATCAAATCGCCACGCTGACGCGGCCGCCGGACAGCCTGTCGCCGACGCAGTTGCTTGAACTGGTGGGCTACCTGCGCGCCACCGGCCAGGAATTTGCCGCCTACGAACTGGCCCTGTGGCGAAAACTGGGTGGTGCCGTGACATTGCTTGCCATGCTGGCGCTATCGGTGCCGTTTGCCTTCGGTTCCTTGCGCAGCGGGCTGGGCCAGCGCCTGGTGCTTGCGGCACTTACCGGTGTCGGCGTGTATTTGCTGGACCAGATTGTGTCCAATGCCGGGTTGCTGCTGAAGGTGGAGCCAATCTGGGTGGCCCTGGGACCTGGTGTCGTGCTGGCCATTGCCGGACAGCAAGCGCTGATCAGGACACGTTAAGGAAACGCTGATTTATTTCGTAATCGTCGTTCCCGCGAAAGCGGGAATGACGAATTAATCAGGGTTTCCTTAATTGCGGGCGCGGCTCCACTGCATTGAATCACGCCGGCGGAAGCCGGAGGCATCCGCAGCAAGTTCGAATTGCGTGACCTCGACATTCCAGCCTGATGCAGTGGTTGTGAGGTCGAGGATGCTGTAGCCTGCGCGCCGCCCGGGCCGGGTGACGCGAGCGGAAGCAGAGGGTATGCCCAGCGCCGGAATTTCCTGTTGCGGGCCGGGCACGGAGGTGTTCAACCAGCAATGGCTGTGGCCATGCAACACCAGTTCTGCCCCGGCACGTCTCAATACCTGTTGCAGGTCGCTGGCATCCGTGAGCGCGCGGCGCCGATCAAGACGCGCAGGAACAGGCGGATGATGGACCAGGAGCAAGCGAAACAGCCCTTCGTTGCCGGTCTGCCCGAGGAGTCTTTCCAGTTCCTGCAGTTGCTCCGCGCCCAAAGTGCCGGAGGCGAAGAATGGCAGGCTGGGGACTGCGCTGGACAGACCGATGATGGCAATGGGCCCGCGCCGCCGCAGCGTCGGGAACAAAACCCGCGTGGTATCCGTGGACTTGCTCCCGTCACCGGCCATGAAATCGATCCAAAGGCCGAGGGTTTCGTCCCAGGGTGCCGCGACATAGCAATCATGATTGCCGGGAATAAGTGTCAGCGGATGCTGGGTGGAAACTTCCTGCAGCCAGCCCGCGGCCTCTATGCATTCGCGCGGGGTGCCGATGTGGGTCAGGTCGCCGGTGATGACCACATGGTCTGGCTGGCGGCCACGGACATCGCGCAGCAATGCCGCCAGGACTTCGCGCCGGTGCTCCCGGCGGCGACGCAAGAGCCATGACAGGTAGCCTAGAATGCGCTTGTTGCACAGTTCGCGTGCCCCAACGTCACGCAAGCTGGTCAGGTGTGGATCGGAGATATGCGCAATGCGATAGCGGTCGCCGCCGGTCATGGGGGCATATTCGCTGATTCAACGGGTCGCAACAACATGACACCAGTCGAGGACAGAGGATGAACGAAGTCATACGCATCGTCGGTGAATGCGAGCACCGGGTCTGGGGATTGACCGGAACCGAGCGCATCTTGCGCATGCTGGCCGCGCAGGGACTGCCGTTGCAGGCGGAGGCGCCCGGCGCCACCGTGTTGTTGTTGCGGGCGGAGCATATTTACGACCTGCGGTTACTGGCGGCCCTGGCGCGCACCAAAGATTCATTTCAACTGTGCGCCGGTTCCCCCGCGCAGGTGGTCGCGGCCCGCGTCCCGCACGCGCAACTGGATCCCGCCTGCTCAGAATTGCCGCAGGGGACCGGGCCGACCCTGTCTGCCTTGCCCATGCGCGTGCCTGCGGATCTGGTTACCGGGTTCGAGAAAAGTCTGCGCAAAAACGAGCCCCCGCGCGTATTCAACATGGCCGGCGGTGATTTGCATGCCCTGGAGCTGGAGCTGTTCGGCGGCGCATATAAAGGAGTCACGGACCTGGTGACCAAGTGGTGGTGGCCAGCCCTGGCGTTTCGCGCCACGCATGTATGTATCCGCCTGGGTTTGCGGCCCAACCATGTCACGCTGTTCGGATTGTTGCTGGCCCTCCTCGCCACAGGCGCATTTGCGCAGGGATGGTTCGGCGCCGGGCTGATCATGGGCTGGCTCATGACCTTTCTCGATACCGTGGATGGCAAACTGGCCCGGGTCACAGTCACAGCCAGCCGCTTTGGCGATTATCTGGATCACGGCATCGATCTGCTGCATCCGCCCATCTGGTACGCGGCCTGGGGCATGGGCGCGGCCGCGCAGTGGACCGGGCCGGTTCCGATCGACATGGCGTTGTGGTTGATGTTGTTCAGCTACATTGGCGGGCGACTGTGCGAAGGGGCGTTTCATTTATTTGCCGGCTCGTTTTCCATGTTTGCCTGGCGGCCGCTGGATTCCATCAATCGATTGATCACCGCGCGCCGGAATCCCAACCTGATTCTTCTGACTGCGTTCTGGCTCTTTGGCAATCCGGCCGGCGGACTCTGGGCCGTTGTGCTCTGGCATCTGGCGTCGACATTGTTCCTGCTGCAGCGTGTGCTGTATGCGATCTACATCCGCCTGCGACAAGGCCGGCTTGAATCGTGGCTGGCCACCGTGGACCCTGCCCGGGACCGGCACCGCCTCGCGGTGCGCCTGTTTACGCGTGCGCCGACGCGACTC
>CAYMXG010000107.1:0-7457 GCA_964394115.1 uncultured Enterobacteriaceae bacterium
TTTGGCGAATTTCTCGTCGTCGATTGGCGTGCGGGGCCAGAGATAGAAGCCGCCCTCGGGTCGGTATACCGGCAGTACCGGCCCGAGGATTTCCAGCACAGCATCAAATTTCTCCCGGTACAGGCGCCGATTTTCCCGCACATGTTCCTCGTCCGACCAGGCGGCGATACTGGCGGCCTGGATCGGAGGTGGCATGGCGCATCCATGATATGTGCGGTACTGATGGAACCGGCTGACCAAGCCAGCATCTCCGGCCACGAACCCGGAACGCATCCCCGGGATGTTGGACCGCTTCGACAGGCTGTGAAACACCATGCAGTTGCGGAAATCGGTGCGGCCGGTGGCCGCTGCGGCCTGCAGCAACCCGGCCGGCAGCAGGTCTTCATTCAGGTATATCTCGGAGTAGCACTCGTCCGCAGCAATGATGAATCCATATCTGTCCGACAGCGCCAGTAACCCAGACAGATCCTGCTGGCTCAGTACGGTACCGGTCGGATTATTCGGCGAGCACAGGTACAGGAGCTGGCAGTGCTGCCAGATCTTACCGGGCACGGCGGCAAAATTCGGGCGATAACCGTCCGCCTGTGAGCAGGATATGTACGACGGGTGGGCGCCTGCCATAAACGCCGCACCTGCATAGATCTGGTAGAACGGGTTGGGCAACAGCACCACCGGGTCGGTCGCGGATCGATCAATCACGCATTGGGCAAAGGCAAACAATGCCTCGCGCGTCCCATTCACAGGTAATAGTTGCCGCTCTGGATCGATGCTGCCGGACGGCAGGCCGAAGCGCGAGGTGAGCCAACCGGCCGCGGCTTGGCGCAATTCCACGCTGCCGCGGGTGAGCGGGTAACGGGCCGATCCGGGCAGCGCGCGCGCCGCTGCAGCCAGGATGAATTCAGGGGTCGCATGCCTGGGTTCACCGATGGCCAGATCAATCAACGCGGTGGTTCCTGGAGGCGTAGCCCCGGCCAGCAGGGCGGTAAGCCGTTCAAACGGGTACGGACGCAATTTGTTCAGGTCTGGGTTCACGGCGCACTAAAATCAGGCAAACAGGGGCGCGTAGTATAGGGAGTCGGGCCGGGCGCGTCAGGCGCCGCGCGCCCCTGTGCTATCATCTGCGCCCTTTTTTTCAGCCCGGTCGACCCCTGCGGACGCGCACCCATGAGTCACAAAATTTTAATCCTGAGCGGTGACGGGATTGGCCCGGAGATCATGGCCGAGGCGGAAAAAGCCCTGTCTGTGCTGATCCGGGAATTCGGCCTGCGCGTGGAAATCGAGCACGCATTGGTGGGAGGAGCGGCGCTGGATGCCACCGGCCTGCCGCTGCCCGAGACAACGCTGGCGCTGGCGCGGTCCGCGGATGCGGTGCTGTTCGGGGCCATAGGCGGCCCGCAGTGGGATACCGCGCCACGGGAATTACGCCCGGAACGCGGCTTGCTTGGATTGCGCTCCGGCCTGGGCGTGTTTGCCAACCTGCGACCGGTTCAGATCTTTCCGGAACTGGTGTCGGCTTCGGCGCTCAAACCGGAAGTAGTGTCGGGCCTGGATATCCTGATCGTGCGCGAGCTCACCGGCGGCATTTATTTTGGTCAACCGCGGGAATTGACGCGTGGCGCGGACGGCAGGCGCTTCGGCGTGAACACGCTGCGTTACAACGAGGATGAAATACGGCGCATCGCCCGCGTGGCGTTTGCGGCGGCCCAGGGGCGTGGCCGGCGACTGTGTTCCGTGGACAAGGCCAATGTGCTGGAGACCTCGGAGCTCTGGCGCCAGGTGGTGGCGGAGACCGCTGCGGAGTTTCCGCAGGTGCAATTGGAGCACATGTATGTGGACAACGCCGCCATGCAACTGGTGCGTTCGCCAAAGCAGTTCGACGTGATGGTTACCGACAACATGTTCGGGGACATACTTTCCGATTTGGCCTCCATGTTGAGTGGCTCCATCGGCATGCTGCCGTCAGCGTCACTGGATGAGCGTTGCCGCGGTTTGTACGAGCCCATCCATGGTTCCGCACCGGATATCGCCGGGCGTGGTGTGGCCAACCCGCTGGCAACTGTGCTGTCGCTGGCATTGTTGTTGCGGCACTCACTCGACGAACAGCAATGCGCAGTGACTCTTGAGCAAGCCGTGCGCGCAGCCCTGCAACAGGGTCTCAGGACGGCGGATATCCACAGCCCGGGAACGACAACCGTCGGGACCGCGGCGATGGGCGATGCGGTGGTCGCTGCTTTGCGGCGCGCCACACAGGCGTAAACGATGGTGATCGGCAAAAGGTGGGAGAGATGAACCGGAAGTTCAATGTGGCAGTGGTGGGTGCGACCGGCACGGTGGGCGAAGTGATGCTCTCGATCCTGGCGGAGCGCGGATTCCCTTATGGGGAAGTGCATGCCGTTGCCAGCAATCGCTCTGCCGGGCAGAAGGTCGCGTTCGCCGGGAAGGACCTGGTCGTGGAGGATCTGGAGAAATTTGATTTCTCCAATATTCAAATCGGCCTGTTCTCCCCGGGCGCGTCCGTATCGCAGGTCCACGCACCGCGCGCGGCCGTGGCCGGTTGCGTTGTCATCGACAACACTTCCTGTTTCCGCTACGACGCGGATATCCCGCTCGTGGTTCCAGAGGTGAACCCGGATGACATTGCGCACTACCGGAATCGCGGCATCATCGCCAATCCGAATTGCTCGACCATCCAGATGGTGGTCGCGCTAAAGCCAATCCACGATGCCGTGGGTATCGAGCGCATCAATGTGTGCACCTATCAATCCGTGTCCGGCACCGGCAAGGAAGCCATCGCGGAACTGCGACAGCAGAGCGTGGACGCGTTGAACGGCAAGCCGGTGCGCATGGATGCCTATCCGCGCCAGATTGCCTTCAACGTCCTGCCGCATATCGACATGTTCATGGAGAACGGCTATACGAAGGAGGAAATGAAGCTGGTTTGGGAGACCCAAAAGATCATGGGTGATGCTTCCATCCGCGTGAATGCCACCTGCGTGCGGGTGCCGGTGTTTTACGGACATTCCGAGGCGGTGCACATCGAAACCCGGAAGAAAATCAGCGTCGATGATGTGCGCAATCTACTGCAAAAGGCGCCCGGGATAGCGCTGATGGACGAACGCCGGGATGGCGGGTATCCGACCGCCCTTACCGAGGCCGCCGGGTCTGATCCGGTGTTTGTCGGGCGGATTCGGGAGGACATTTCCCACCCCATGGGCCTGAACCTGTGGATTGTGTCTGACAACGTCCGCAAGGGGGCCGCACTAAACAGTGTTCAAATAGCCGAAATTTTGGTAAAACGCTATCTGTAAAACATAGTTAAGGGTCTTTCATAAAGCTTCTTCGCAGGTTGCGGAGCCACCTGAAGGCAAGGAATATGGCTCACAATGCGGCAACAGCCATTGTTGCCTGGGCCCGGCAGTACCTAGGCCAGTTGACACCACTGACTGGACGGACTGCATTTAACTAATTGAAAATTAATACTATTTTTGTTCTTTTAGGTTCAGGAGGCGCTGCCATGAAACTCAGACTGACAACGGCAATGTCCGGGCTCCTGTGCCTGGTTGCCTCTGTGACGGCCCATGGGCTGGCAATTTCCGAACTGGACTTGCAGTCCAAGCTAAACCAGCCGCTCAATGCACAGATACGATTGATTTCCCTGTCCCAGGCAGAGCTGGACAGCCTGACGATCACGGTCCAGGGCGGGGAACAGGATGAGCAGCCTGCAGGTGGACTGCAACAGGAAATCCGGCAGGATGAAAACGGACATTATCTTGTCATTACCTCCAAGGACCCCGTGCGTGAACCGGTGATGACCCTGGTGCTCGAATTGAAATGGTCCACGGGACATCTGACCCGGGAATATGAACTCATCATTGATCCGGCCTGATCGTTCCCGTAGCGCATGAAACAGAGGCAGTTAATGAAGAGAAATTTTGGCTGGATCCTTGCGGCAAGCCTGATTCCGGGACCGGTATCCGCCCTCGGTCTGGGCAAGCTGGTTTTGGATTCCGGATTGAACGAGCCTCTGGAAGCGCGCATTGAACTCCTGTCTCCCACCCGGGAGGAACTCGACAGCCTGGCTATCGCCCTCGCGGACAGTGACGCATTCGAGCGCGCCGGCGTTGAGCGGAATTTTGTACTAAGTGGCCTGAAATTTGAGTTGCGGGAAGGCGAAGTGGGTCCCGACTTCGTCCGCGTTTACAGCCGGGACGCGATACGCGAGCCGTTCCTGAACTTCCTGGTTGAGATCAATTGGTCCAAGGGGCGCCTGGTGCGGGAGTACACGGTGCTGCTGGATCCGCCGTTGTACGAACCCGGGATGCGTGCGCCGGTGGCTACTGTCGGCGCTCCTTCACCGGCGCTGGGATCGGCAGACACCGAATCCAGCGGCGCGGTTTCCGAGACGGAAGCGCCGGCCGCCGCGATTTCTTACACCGGCGGCGATTACGGACCGACGCAGCAAAATGACACGCTGTGGTCCATTGCCAGTCGCATGCGCCCCAATGATTCGGTCAGTGTGCAGCAGATGATGCTGGCCCTTTATCGCACCAATCCTGAGGCCTTTATCAACGGCAATATCAACGGGCTGAGACGCGGACACATCCTGCGTGTGCCGCCGGAAACAGAGCTTTCCGCGTTGACGCGGGAACAGGCGTTTGCCGAGGCACTGGCACAGAATTCAGCCTGGGATCCCAGTCAGATAGCGCAAGCCGCAACCCCGGCTCCCCAAGTTGCCGCGGCGACGCCCCAGCAACCTTCGCCGGCCGCTGCAGATGCGCCAGCGCCGGCACCAACACCGACGCCGCAGCCAAGTAAAGAGGCAGAGTTGCGCCTGGTTGCTCCAGGCAAAGGCGGTACGGGCGCCAGTGGCGAGGCCGGCGCTGCGGGCAAGAATCTGGATTTGGCCAATGAGCAATTGTCAGCGTTGACCCAGGAAAACGTCGATTTGAAAGATCGGGTGGCGGAAGCGGAAACCATCATCGAGGATCTAAAGCGCCTGATCGCGCTCAAGGATGAGGAACTTGCCGCGCTCCAGAAAAATCTGGCGGACGCGGCTGCGCGGCCAGTCGCCCCGGCACCCGTTGCAGCTGCAGCGGCGCCGGAGGCTCAGGCGGCGGCTGCCAAGACGCCGGAGCCGGTCCAGGAAGTGAAAGCGCCGCCACCGCAGGTTGCCGAAACCAAACCTGAAGCGGCCAAACCTGAAGCCGCAGCACCCGAGCCGGCCCCCGCGAAAGAAGCGCCAGCCACAACGCCGGCGAAGTCCAAGCCTGAGGCTGCGCCCGCAGCGAAGCCACCGGAAACTGCGCTGGGCGTCCTCGTGGAGCCTGTCATCATCTGGCTGAAGGGCAACCTCATGATCATCGGGGCCGCGCTGGGGGCCCTCGTCGTGGTCATCGCCGGGCTGCTGTTTGTGTCGCGCCGCAAGCAGGCGTCGGCTGTTGCAGCTGAAGACGAAGCGGCCGCGGCGGTGCAGTTCCCGGATTTCGCAGGATCCGAAGAGGAGACCATTCTGCCCGGCGCGGCGGCTGAAGCTGCGCCTGCTCCTGAAATTGAGAAACGTGGCGCTGCCGCGCGACCAGAGGTCAAACCTGCGCCGGTGGCGGCCAAGCCGTCCCAAGCCGCTGCCCCGCCCCCCGCGCCGGCTCCGGAAGCGCCGCAGGAGGATCCGCTGGCCGAAGTAAACGTATTTCTTGCCTACGAGCATTTTGATCAGGCCGAGCAATTTGTTCGGGAAGCCATCACCCGTGAACCCGATAACCTGGATTTCCACAGCAAGCTGCTGGAAGTCTTTTACGCCGCAAATGATCGGCGCAAATACGAACAGGCAGCCAAGGTGTTGCATGACAAGGTGGGCGGTAGCGGCCCGCACTGGGACATGGCCCTGGTCATGTGGAAAGAGATTTCGCCGAATCGCGTTTTGTTCTCGGAACCTGCCGCGGACGAGGATCAGGCGCCCGCACCGGCGGCCGGCGTGGGCATGCTCGATCTGACCACGAAAGAAATGGCCGCCCCGGCAGACGATGGCAGCCTGGACTTCGACCTGGGTGAGATGACAGCGGAACCTGCCGCGCAGGCGGCGGCCAGTGATGCCGCCAGCGATGTGCTGGACGTGACCGCCTCTGTCGGTTTGGGAACAGACGAGGAAATGCTGTCCGTCGCCGCAGGTGAACGCGAAGACGTACTGGACCTGACCGGTGGGCAAGGCGGCGAAGAGTCGTTGCCTGATCCGGGTGCGGCTCCGACCGGAGACGATTTGCTCGACGTCACTTCCCACTCGAATCTGGATGACGCCGGATTGGACGCCGATCCGCTTGACGTCACCGTAGCCGCCCCAAGTAGCATCACTGACGATGCCCCTGCCGCACCGAAGCCCGCTGCGGACGCAGGAAATTCGATGGACTTCGATCTGAGCCTGGACGCGGCGGAACCGGCTGTTGACGACAACGCAATCGAGTTTGAATCAGGCCTCGGCCAGCCCGATTCCGACGCGGGAGCGGGCGGGTTGGAACTGGATCTGAGCGCTGGCATTGACTCTCCGGCGGACGGGGATGCGGGCCTCGATCTGGATATGGGTTCAGGAAAGGATGACGATCTTGGGTTGTCGCTGGACGTTCCCGGCGCCGATGATGCAGGCGCGGGTGAACTCAGCCTGGAGATGCCAGGTGGCGAAGCGGGCGGCCTGGATCTCAGCTTTGATGCGGCGGATACCGGCGCTGCCGGGGAACTGTCGCTGGAGGATTTGGCCGAGGAAGGCAGTGACCAGACCGTTTTTGTGCCGCGCACAGATGGCACTCAAGCGCAGTCCGCCGAGGACGAGATCGCAACCAAGCTCGACCTGGCCAAGGCTTATGTGGAATTGGGCGACAAGAGCAGCGCGCGTGGAATTCTGGACGAGATCGCGGCTGAAGGTAACGAAGAACAGCGTCGCCAGGCCGAGGAACTCCGGCAGCAGGCCTCCTGACCATTCGCCCACCGGTTTACCCGCGGCAATATGCTCGCGGACCCATTTGTTCCCCCATGGCCGCTTCCGCCGTCCGCCTCAATCCGCAGTTTCCCGGTTGATGGTGCGACCGCATGTCTGAACAACGAATAGCAGCAGGCATCGAATACTGTGGCCGGGATTTTCAAGGCTGGCAGTGCCAGGCCACCGGCCCCACGCTTCAGGAAGCTGTGGAACGCGCACTTTCGCGTGTGGCTGATTCGCCCATCCGGGTTTATTGCGCTGGGCGAACCGATGCCGGCGTGCACGCCCGTCAGCAGGTGATTCATTTTGACCCACCGGTTGAGCGAAAACCGCGTGCCTGGACGCTGGGGAGCAATGTTTACCTTCCAGCCCAGGTCAGCGTGGTGTGGGCCAAGGGTGTCAGTGAACGGTTTCATGCCCGCCATTCCGCGCTGGAGCGTTCATATCAATACGTGATCCTGAACCGCGGCGCGCGACCCGGTCTGCTGACCGG
>CAYMXG010000108.1:0-7392 GCA_964394115.1 uncultured Enterobacteriaceae bacterium
TCAGCGTCGTGCCCGATCGTGGCATGCCAACTATGAAAATCGGGGATTGCGTGGATCCGCCTTCGAGTGACTTCTCGTAGAGGAAAGTCGTCCCGTAGTATTGCTTGATGCCTGCGAAATATTCCTCCGTCCTGCGGCGGTCATAGGCAAGACCGCGACTTGCCGCCAGTTCCCGTTGCAGCGTGTTGGCGTCCTTGAAATATGCGAATGCGTCGGCGTGGCGCTGTTCCCTGTCCGCGATGCGGCCCAATGCATAGGCCAGCGTTACGCGCTCTTCCCGCTCAATGCTTTTATCTCCGAGGCGCGAAAGTGCGGCTGCGTACCCCGGGTCGGAACTGGTGGCAACTTCCATATCCGCCAGCTGGTACATGGCCTTGCCATATCCTGGAACGATTTGGAGCGCCCTGCGGCACTCCGTTACCGCGGCATCATTGTCTCCTGAGAGCGAATGATATTTGGCCAGCAACACATGTGACGCGGCGTGGCTTTGATCCAGGGCCAACGCGTTTTCCAGCGCCTCCTTCATCGCGCCCAGATCCCGCGCCTGGAACGCAAGTGACGCGGCCTGGCTGTAGAGGTCTGCTGTCTTTTCGCTGCGCCGCACAAATTCCATATACACAGTAAGCGCTGCCCCGGGGTCACCAACCTTGAAGCACGCTTCGGACAGGGCGGTGTAATTCTCCAGATTGCGGGGATCGATATGAATCAGCTCCCGGCAACAGAGGATCACCAGGCTCCAGCAGTCGTGCTCCCGGGCCAGCGAACGGATCCGGACCAGGTTTTCCGGTGATTTCGGCAGCAACTCATAGGCACGCAGCAGGGCGGTACCGAATTCCTTTTCGCTCCCGCCCTTGTGCAGGCAAAGCGCCAGTTTGAACCAGGCAAATCCGTCCTGGGGACGAAGCGCAATGGCGGCACGATATCGTTCCACTGCTTCCGGCACGCGTTCCATGCGCGCCAGACAATCCCCCACCGTGGTCAGAAAAAACGGATCCGATGAAAACCCGGAACCAAGATCCAGGAAGGTATCGAGCGCCGAGGGATACATCCCGCGGTAAAAATACGCCAGGCCCAGATTAAACCTGTAGGCAGGCGGAGCGGAGGATGAGGCAGCTGCAATCGACAACCTCGCAAGTGCGCGTTCATAGTCCTTATCTGATAGCGCCAGCGTTCCCTCCAGGAATGCGGTATCCGGATGTTCAGGGTCCAGGGCGGCAACCTTCCGGACCAATTCCCTCGTGTCCGGGCGCCCCTGCTCGAAGGCAGTCAGGGCCGAGGATAAGGCCTGCTCAAACTCCCCATTACCGTGCATTTTTGGACCCGACTCCCAGTTTCAGATTTCAGACATACAATCCGCGAGACGAGAGAATATTCAATTAACGGCGCGCAAAAAAAAGCGGCAGCCCTCTGGCTGCCGCTTGTACTCAGGTTGAAGCCCGCTGTTCCGGGGGCTTCACTTACCACTTAAGCTTCAGTCCGCCCCAGAACGTCCGACCCAGCACATCATAGGTGGACGGCTCGGTATTGGACTGTACCTGGGCATCACCCAGGACCTCCGGATCGTTGTCAAACAGATTGTCGATACCGCCCGACAACGTCAGGTGGTCGTGGAAATCCCAGCGGAAGTTGATGTCCACATAGTGTTCCATTTCAATCTTGCGCGCAGAAGGCGGGATCCCGTCCTTGATTGCATCGCCGTCAAAGCCAAACGCATCAGCTCGAACAGGACGTGCGTCCTCGACCTCGTCGATCAGGCGCCAGTTCAGTGCCACCTGCCAGGGTCCGTTCGACCACGTGGTACGCAGGTTGCTTAGCCACTCCGGCGTCGCCGTGCCCGGAATCCAGGCGCCACAAGGTGAACCGAAGGTCCCGGCGCAATCGATGAACGGCAATGCGTCGTTGCCCTGGAACCCGTTCTCGAACACGTAGGTCATCATGTAGAAAACGTTGATCGTGCCTGGCGCGCTCAAGCCGGTATCCATCAGGTCGAACGTATAGTCGGCCTGCACGTCGATACCATCGGTACGCAGCTTGGACACGTTCGCAGCCAGCGCATTAACCGGCGTGATGTTCCCGGTGAGGTCACGGACCGCGCCCTGGCACAATTCGGACGTCAAATCCCTGCTGAAGAAACAACCCGCGATCAGGCTGTCGGGGCCACCGCCAAACGAGGCAATGGCGTCCTTGATCTCGATGTTGAAGTAGTCAACCGTGATCGAGAAGTTTTCAATGAACTCCGGCTCGTACACCGCGCCGATGTTCCAGCTGTCGGCCGTTTCCTCGTCCAGGTTCGGATTGCCGCCGAAAACGCCTTCCACCTGTACGTTGCGCTGCTCGAAGTTCGCCGGATCATTGACACCCCACGCCTGGCAGAATGCGACGTCATCCGGAGTGTTCAGGAAGCCGCTCGCCGGGTCGCAGGGATCCGAATAGGCCGGGAAGCCCTGGGACTGGCCAAGAAACAGCTCGCCGACGTTCGGCGCACGCACCGCGCGTGAATAACCGCCGCGGAGACGGAGACCATGGATCGGTACCCACTCACCGCCCGCAGCCCAACTGGTCACGCTGCCGACCGACGAATACTCACCAACGCGCACCTTGCCGTTCACATTGAGCTTTTCGGCAAACTGGTGGTCCTTCAATAACGGGATATCCGTCTCTGCAAAGAAGTCGATGACGTTGTAGTCTCCCACAGTAGACTGGGTGGCGTTGAAACCCAGCACGTTGCCGGCCTCGAGCGCCGCGTCCGGACGGAACTGGAAATCTTCCTCGCGGTACTCGACACCGCCGGCCAGGCCGATATCCCCCGCGGCAAACCCAGGCATGCTGCCGGTAAAGCTGATGCCACCCATCATCTGCTCATACTCGCCGAAGCTGTTCAGGTTCAGGCGGACGAACTGCGCGGCATCCTCGCTGATGTTCCCGGCGCCCCAGATATTCAAAGGAACGCACCCGTCTGATGCGTCGATACAACGCGGATTGGCAGCCGTTCCGGTGGCATTCAGCGCCTGCAGGAACTTATCCTTGCTGATGTCATTCCGCAGGATGTTGGTCTGGTGCACGTTGCCGTAGATGAAGAACGAGTCGTAATCCCAGCGGTCGTTGATCTCGCCCTTCACGCCCGCGACGATGCGGTACATGCGGAAATCATCGTCAGACTGGCGCGGGCCGACTTCCACCATGCGGCGACCGAAGAACAGCGCGCGTGCGATGCCATCACCCGTGGGCAGACCGAAATACGGGTCGAACACCGCTTCCGACGCCGCCATGGTTGCCTTGGTGGCTGCACTCAGGAATGGATTGGCACCGAAGTTGAAATCAAACCCAGTCGTCGAGGAAATAAACGCCGGCGTCGGCGCCAATTGTGTCGGCGTATTGTGATGCACGAACTGGGTGTCCAGGTAGGTCACGAAGTGTTGGTTTATCTCAAACTCAGCCATACTGTTGACCTGGTAGCGATCCTGCGGTATCTGCAGGTAATTGTCCGGGGCATAGTTGAACCGGTCTTCCGGATCCTGCCAGGGACGCGAGCTTCCATCCGGATTGAAGGTGATGATCCCGGTTGGCGAAAGGCCGTCAAAATAGATGGTTTCCGGCGTGCCGGCGCTGCCGCCTGTCACCAGCGCAGGATTGCCTGCATCGTCGGTACCGTCCTGGAATGTGACAGAACTGAATTTCCGCGCGTCCGCCAACACTTCATCGCGGTTGTTGTAGCTCGCGAAGACAACGATGTTGCCCTTGCCGTCGGCAAAATTCGTTCCCCACGTGGCGCTCGCGGTATACACATCGCCGTCGCCTTCGCCGGTGATCTCATAACTCACATTGGCTTCAAAGCCTTCGTAGTCATGCTTCAGGATGAAGTTGACTGCGCCCGCCAAGGCGTCAGAACCGTACGTTGCGGACTGGCCGCCGGTGACCACTTCCACGCGCTCGATGAGCGGTGCCGGCATGTTGTTGACGTCCACCGTGCCGTCGCTGAGCGTCGGCACCATGCGCTTTCCGTCAACAAGGATCAGCGTACGCACCGCACCCAGACCACGCAGGTCGATAGTTGCGGTACCCGTGCCGGGGTTATTGGACGTACCCGTGAAGCCGGGAATGATCTGTGGCAGTTCGTTCAGCAACTGCTCCATGTTGACCGTGCCCGTGGCCTCGATCTGTTCGGAGCCGACGACGGCCACCGGACTTGGAGAGCTAAGGTCGGTTCTCTTGATGCGAGAACCAGTTACGACAACTTCCTGAAGCGAACTCGAATCCTGTGCGTACACAGGTGCAGTGGAACCCATAACTGCAGATGCGACCGCTGCCGCGATCACCTTTTTCTTAAAAGGCGCGTTAGTCACGTTGAACCCCCTTTCCTCGAACACCCATTGATTTGAAATCAGTTTCAGGTGCTGGAACCGCAGTTACTGATAGTCCAGCCCCGCCTTTCTATCGGAACGCGACAAAGTTTAGATGGAAACGCAACACAGGTAAAGGCTTCTCTGGCAGCAAAACGCAGGGGAGTCGAAGTATATACAGGCAGATACTGAGGTTTTTTCGTCACGGCGCGGCGGAAATTGACGCTTTCGTGCTGTGCGTAAAATACAACAATATTTTCGAAAACACAGTACCAATGGTCAAATTAACTAGTACTTGCGGCTTTTGTTTCACTTCTGACTGCCTCAACCAGCGACCAACCAACCCACGACTTGCCTGCGTCATGTCGCAGGTTGACGACGCCTAGTGTCAGTTTCGCGAATAGCCACATTCCACCAACACCGGGGCAAACTCTTGCTCAAATTCCAATCGCTGGACGTCATCAAAGTCTTGCCGCCATCGTCCGACACGGGACCTGTCGAGCGGACCCAGCAATTGCGGCAGGCTGCATTCTTCGAGCTCTATATAGGCACGCTCGTGCTCATAGAATCGCAACATGGGTTCCTCAAAACCTAACCCCAGCGCCTCAAGCAGCGGTGTCAACGCAGTCTCGGGGTCAGTGACCAAATCCTCAAATCGAACAATGAAGAATCCGCCACCAAGTCGTCCGGCTGCGCCAGCCTGCATGATCGAGGATTTCCAATGACGACCGGCGCCGGATACCGATGCACACATCGGCAACAGATTGCCGGTACGCGGATCGCGCCACCCTTGTGCCAGGAGTGACGCGGTGACATCGCGACCGTCTCGCAACACATGAACCAGCGGGCTTTCCGGGAATAATCGCCGCAGCAACGGAAACGCCAGCGCATTGACAGGGGTCTTGTCCGCGATCAGCCTCTTGCCTGCGGTTCGAGCCGCGCGCTGCAGGATTTCGAGTACGGGTCCGGCGAAAGCAGCACGCAACGCGTTGCGATCAGTGGCGTAATTGTGCGCCAGATTTTCGCCCAGCACCCGGTTCGCCTGCTCCCATTGCACTGCAATGGTAGGAACAATCGCAAGGTCCGGCGGGCACGCAATCTCCGGGTGGCTGTCCAGGATCGCGCGCAACAGGGTGAGACCGGAGCGGTAGGCGCCACCAAGAAAAATCGGCGGACTCGAGTCAGCGTGCATGAACTTGAGGCCGGATGAATTGGACTTCACGCTCGCGCACAGTACTCAAGCTCACCCAGCAATGATCCCGCCACGGCCATGACCGCATTCACCTGTTCCCCGGTCAGGTCATGATGCCAGCGACCCACGGCGTTTCTGTAAAGTGGTTGTGCTACCTGACGGGCACTGCTTTCCTCTGTGCCGCCAAAGATCCGCGGATTGCGGTGAAACTCAAGCACCTGGTCACTCCACTTCAGTCCCAGGAAGCGGAACAAACTGGCCAATACCGATGCCGGGTCTTCAATCAGCGCCTCGTAGCGGATCTCGTGATAAAAGGATGCTGAACCCGGGAAATCACGCATGGATAGCCCGGCACGCACACATTCCACCCAGGTCGCGGCTGCAGCACCGACGTCCCGGACAATATCCATTGGCTGGCCACTGCGTTCATCCCTCCAGGGCATCTCCTGCAACGACGCGACGACGTCCCGCCCGTCCCGAATTATGTGTATCAACGGGCTGGCCGGGAACAGTTCATGCAACAACGGAAACACAGTGACATTCACCGGCGTCTTTTCGGCCACGCGGGCCTTCCCCTGCGCCATGCGGTGCCGATCCAGAATTTCGCCAATGGGCGCGGCAAAGAACGATTTCAGTTCACCTTCCGGCACCCCGAAATGCTCCCCGAGGACTCTGCCGCGCGTAGCTCGCACATTGCGCCACAGGTTTGCGAATACATGTACCAGCCGCAGTTCGCTGCCGCAGGCCACGTCCGGGTGGGAGTCGAGCATGACGCGCAACAGCGTCGTTCCGGAACGTGGGCAGCCGCCGATAAAGATTGGCGCAGGACGCGCCGAATGAGAATTGCCTTCATCCATGGCGCTGATTCTACCGAAGACGGCGCAGCCCGGCCCGAGGCACGATATCATTGCCGCCCAGGGGAACCGTGTCACGACGCGTGACCAACCTGCCAAAATGAATCAGCCGATCGAATTCAATCAAGAACTGGATGTGGGACTTTGTCGCCGGACATTTCAGAACTGCGGTCGCATCCACATACCGGGGATACTGGAACCCGCCAGCGCCGAGTGGCTGCACAACGTGCTGGAACATGAGGTCCCCTGGCAAGTGCATTTCAACGAGGGCGGCAGGAATTACGACCTGCATCGCGACCAGGTTGCAGTGTTACCGGAAAACAAGCGCGTCATGCTGACCGAGCAGTTGACGCGAAATGCAACGAGCCGGTTTCAGTACTTGTTTCACAACTACCCCATCAGCGACGCGGTATTGCAGAATGCCGGCACGATTGCCATCCATGATTTTCACACCTTTGTAAATGCACCGCATACCATCGGGTTGATCCGGGATGTAACCGGCGCCACGGATATCACGTACGCGGATTGCCAGGCCACGCGGTACCAGGCCGGGCAATTCCTGACCACGCATAACGACGACCTGGAAGGAAAGGACAGGCGGATTGCCTACGTGTTCAATTTCACCCGGGATTGGCGGCCGGACTTTGGCGGCCTGTTGCTGTTCCTGGATGAACAGGGCCATGTCGAGGAAGGGTACCTGCCATTGTTCAATTCCCTCAACCTGTTCCGGATCCCGACCCATCACTGCGTAAGCTATGTCACTCCCTTTGCGAGCGACTGCCGCTACAGCATCAGCGGTTGGTTTCGCGCCGGTCCCCCGGCAGGCGGTTGAGCCGCAGGCTTCAGCCGTGCGGATCGGCGGCCTTCAGCCGATCCCACTTGCTCCGATAGCGGGCGATCTGATCGCTGTCAGTGCTCAATTCCAGCGCCCGCTTTAGGCTGATCTCGGCATGCCTGGTATCACCCAGCATCTCCTGGGCCGCCCCCAGTAAAAAGTGGAACCGGT
>CAYMXG010000109.1:0-1280 GCA_964394115.1 uncultured Enterobacteriaceae bacterium
CGCGCCAGGTTCGCCTGGCTGTCATTCAAGCCGTTGAAGAATCCCATTTGCATGAACATGATGACCACGGCGAACGCGATGCTCAGGCAGGACAACAGCAACCGCGGACGGTTGTGAACCAGCATGCGCCAGGCGGTGACGACCAGATGCGTCAAAACAGTTCCGCCGGATCGGCCTGGTGCAATTTGCGCAACGCCAGTGCCGCCGCCACCGCAGCCATGGCCAGCGTCAGTAGCAGCACCATGCCGGCGCGCCCCGGATCCATGAACAGCGGCAGCCGCGACAGCCTGAACACCAGTGCATACAGGCCCAGCGCCAGCACAAAGGCGGGCAGGTAGCCCAACAACGAATAGATCAGCGCCTGTTCGGCGCCGATCCGGTAGAGATATTCAGGCGCATAACCCATGGCCTTCAGCGTGGCGAATTCATTCAACCGGTTGCCAATCTCCAGCGCCAGCACCTGGTACAGGATGACGGCCCCGATGATGAACGCGACCGTGGCGCCGACCCGGAACATGATGCCGACCGGTTTCAGGTTTACCCAGAAAAATTGTTCGCGCTCGATGATCTCGCGCCGGGATAACACCAGGACGTCATCGGGCAGCGCCGCCCGGACCGCCTCGATGACCGGTCCGGGATCGGCATCCGCAGCTATGCGCACCAGGCCGGCGTCATAGCCCTGGTCCGCGCCCCTGCCGGCGATCTCCGCAAATGTCTCCCGGCTGACGATGACGCCGCCGTCACTGATGAGTCCCGTGCCCATGGCAAACTCTCCCGTCACCGTCAGCGGCGCGTCATTGATGAATACCCTGGCGCCCGGTTCCCAGGCGCCGTACTTGCGGCTGGACAGGCGATCCACCAGCACGGTATTGGGACGCTGAATACCATCCAGGTGCGCGCTAAGCGCCGGATCCCGGAACGGTGATTGGGTCGGGTCCACGCCTAGCACGCGACAACTGCGCGAACGGCGCTCTGCCACATTCATCCAGCGCGCGGTTTCAATCAGCACCGGGACCGTGGCATCCACGCCGGGGACGTTTCCGGCCTGCAACAGCCGGTAGGCGCTTACCGGGAGCGTGCGCTGCGCAGAGACGTAACCCTGGGACACGATGATCGCGTCAAATTCCATGCTCTCATACAACTGCGCGGCGTTGATCCGGGCCGCATCCAGAAAACCGACTTCCATGAAGATCAACAGGACGGCGAAGGTGATGCCGGCTGTCGCCGCGAGTGCCCGCTTCCAGTTATGAAATGTGTTGTGCCAGGAGAGCAGGGTGCGC
>CAYMXG010000109.1:1380-7383 GCA_964394115.1 uncultured Enterobacteriaceae bacterium
ACATCCACCTGCAGATTGATCAACCGGTCCGCCCAGGCATTGGGATCGAGCCGGATCAGCGTTTCGACTACCCGGGATCCGGTTTGCGAGGTCGCGTCCACGCTCTCCAATGTGCTCTTGTAGATCATGGTGCCCAATGATTCCACCGTGCCACTCAGTTTTCCGGGAAGTGCGGCGCTGGCAATGGCCGCCTTTTGCCCGACTTTCACCCGCAGCGCATCTGATTCATACACTTCGGCGCGAACAAACATGCTGGACACGTCACCGATCATGAACAGTACCGGGCCCACATGCTCGCCGGGGCGGCCCAGGACCTTCAGCACGCGTCCGCCCAGGGGGGAACGGACGGTGGAGTCCGCCAGTGCGGCGTCCGCTATGGCGACCTGCTTTTGCGCGCGGGTCACGCCCATGTCGGTGCTGCGCTTCAGCCTTTCCATCTCCAGTGCCGACAGCTTCAGCTGTTGCTCAAAGTCTTCAATTTCCCCCTCGCGCTCCGCGATGTACTCCGGCGATACGTAATCCTCCGCCTTGCTGGCGTACAGGTTTTTCAGGCGCTCCCTGGCGTCACTCAGTCCATCCTTGAGGTTCTGCTGTTTCTCCTGTTCCATGCGCATGCCGCTGTCCCGTTCCAGTTCGGCCTGCGCGAGGGCGAGTTTGGCCTCCTCAAGTTGCAACTGCCGCACGTCGCGGCTGCTCAAAATCGCCAGGATATCGCCGGCCTTGACCTGCTGCCCTTCGTGCGCGAGGACTTCTGCAATGGTGTCTGTAGACGGCGCGCTGACGTTGACGGTTCCCCCGTTGGGCAGGATGCGGCCAAAACAGGCAATGTCTGCGGCGCTGGCTGTCGCTGCCGTCAGGCCGGTCAGGCTCGTAACCAACAATGAATAAATGGTTGCTGTCTTCACATCCGGCTCACTCGAAGCGTGGAACCACCGTCAATTCCTCGATGCCCACGGTACCGGAGGAATCGGTTCCTTGCACCAGGGTGCCGCTGGCAAAGCGCAAGGTGGCCAGCGCGATGAGGTGCGCCTGGCGCGCGGTAATGGTTTCCAATTGCGCATCACGATAGCCGTCCTGCAGCGATATGACATCAATGAAGCTGGAATCGCCAATCAGGAACCTCTTGCGCTCCTTGCGCAGGGCCTCGGCATAGTATTTTTCCGCTTCCAGGGAGACATGGTACGCAGCGTAAGTATTGGACACCTCCTCCAGGGCAATCATTACCTCGGAGGCGATGGACTGGGACAATTGCGCCCGCAACACATCAGCCAGATCTTCCTCCGCCAGCGCCTGGCGCAATTGCCCGCTATAGAGCCGCTTTTCGATCGGGAATTCCATCGACAGGCCGCCCATGACCCGCAAGCCGTCATTTTCGTTGAACAGGAAGGCCTGCGGCCGGTGACCATCATCGATGCCGTCATAGCTCAGCTGCAGCGACAGGTCCACGCGCGGACGCAGGTCCTGGCGCGCGGCATTGGAAAGGATGGCCAGTGCCTCCTTGCTGGTGAGTGCGGCGTGCAAATCCTCGCGCTGGTCCTGTGCATAAAGTATCACCCGGCCATAATCCCGCGCCGGGGGTACGCGCGGCTCATCCAGTTCCGGAAACGGGTCCGCCGGAAGCGGCGGTGCCGCCAGGGCCAGCGCATCCATGCCCATCGACACACCCAGGGTCTGGCGCGCCTTGTATTGCTCCAGCTCGGCATTGACCCGCCGGGTCTGCTTTTCGCGGCTGTTGGACTGCGCCTGTTCCACATAGGCCAGGGAAAACAGCTCCGCCTTGGCAAGACGGTTGACCACCGACTCCATTTCCATTGCCTCCTGCTCCGAGGTCTGCAGAATTCGCAGCGCTTCCGTTGCGCCGACGCATTCCCAGTACGCGGACACCGACTCCAGCACACTGGTTGCGATCTGGTGGCGATAGAGCGCATACCTGCTGTCCAGGTCCTTGCGCGCGAACAATTCATTGGCCGCAGCCGACGCCTCGCCCCCGCCGCGCGCGAGCGGGACCAACATCTCGAATCGCACCGCGCCGCGGCTGATCCACCGGCGGCTGGTTTCGTCGGGGTCCTTGAGCACATCTGCGCCCACGCTGGGAGAAATCTCGACCCCGCTACGCAGCTTTTTCTGCACCCCCGCGGAGTAGTTCCAGTCACTGATACCGGTGCCGTAGGCCCAGGGCGACAGCGGCGGCAATCGTTCGCGAAATGCGGAGGCATCCGATACCAGGTTCCAGTCGAATTCACCGGACGCGGTTTCCAGCGCGCCTTCGCCGGCCGCGGTCCCAATCTGCTCCAGCCGGATGCCGTAGTTGTGTTCGATGGTCGAGGAGATGGCCTGCTCCAGGTTAATCGACGGCGCTGCGGCTTCCTCCGCCGCGCTCACGCCACCGCCCAGTGCAGCCACGCCCAGGAAGGCAAACAGGAAATTGGTCATGCGCGAACCCAAACTGGATCAGGCGTCGGGGGGGATGTTCCGGAGGTACGCGCAGATTTCGTCCAGCACTTCCTGATCGCCGATGTGATTCGCCAGCATCAGGATCAGCTTGGCATTCAGTTTGTGGCTCTGCTCCGGGGTAAGTCCCTGGTGCAGTTCAATGAGTTTGGCGTAGAAACCATCCGCGTCCTCGACGTTGGGATCCGTTCGCAACTGGGCGGCCATTTAATCCTCCATGGATTTCCACATGGCGGCGTCGCGCCTGGCGGTCCAGATACGCGGGTCGCGGATGCCACCTGCCTCATCGAAGGCGCGGGTCACGTCAAACGGCAGGCAGTGATCGAAAATCACCCAATGACCGAACTCGGGCTTCAGGCGCCGGTAGGACTCCTTATATATATCCCTGAGATTTTTCCCGGCCCGGCGCCCCTTTTTCACGGCGGCAAACATCTTGGTGACAAAGGCCCGGGTGCCCGCGATTCCTGCGCGGACCCTGGCTGGCGTGGTGAGGGCATCGCCCCGGCCCGGCACCAGTGCCCTCGGCTTCAGCGCGGCAATGCGATCCAGCGTGGCCGGCCAGTCGGTGAGATACGCATCCCCGGTGTAGGGAGTGGCCGCATATTCCACCAGGTCGCCGCTGAACAGCACCCGGTCCCCGGGCAACCACACCACCGTGTCGCCCTTGGTATGGCCCCGGCCCAATTGCATGAGTTTCACCTCCAGCTTGCCGAGCCACAGGGTCATTTCTCCCTTGAAGGTCAATGTCGGCCAGGTGAGCCCGGGGATGGTGTGGCCGCCGTGGAACAACCGCGGAAATCGCTCGAATTCGGATTTGTAGTCCTGCGCCCCGCGCTCCACGATCAGGTCGTAGGTATCCTGGCTGGCAATGACATGTTCCGCGCCGTAGGCGGAGGCGCCCAGCACACGCACGGCGTGGTAGTGGGTCAGCACCACATACTTGATGGGTTTGTCGGTCACCTTGCGGATGCGCCGGATGACATCTTTTGCCATGATCGGCGTGGCCTGCGTGTCGATGACCATGACCGCGTCAGTACCGATGATCACGCCGGTATTGGGGTCGCCTTCCGCGGTATACGCGTAGGCGTTGGCGGAAAGCCTGCTGAAGGTAACCTTCTTTTCCTCCAGGTCACCCTGGGATGCAAATGCCTTGGACATGTGCTGAGACCTCGCTTGGGAACATCCTGTAGAATCAAAATTATGACAGGTTCGGGTACTAAAATGTGCAACCCGAACCGGTCCGGCCCAGCATAAAAACGCAGGAGAAAGCCGCCATGAATGCACCCTTGATGCTGCGCACCGCCGCCGGAATGGCAATGTTGGCCGGTGTATCACTTTCCATGCCGGTTCGCGCCGCTGACTATGACATTGATTCAAGCCACGCCTTTATCCAGTTCCGCATCTCGCATCTGGGCTACAGCGTGCTGGCCGGGCGCTTCAACCAGTTCGCCGGCAGATTCAGCTGGGATCAGGCCAATCCGCAGGCCTCGGCAATCGAGGTTGAGGTGGACACAGCCAGCATTGACAGCAACTGGGCGGAGCGCGACAAGCATCTGCGAGGCGCGGATTTCCTCGACGTCGAGAAATTCCCCAAGGCCACGTTCAAGGGCACGAAATACACCGGCGACGCCAAAGGCGGAAAGATGGAGGGCACCCTCACGCTGCATGGCGTCACCAAACCGTTGACGCTGGATGTGCAATTTATCGGCGCAGGACCCGATCCATGGGGCGGCTTCAGGGCTGGTTTCAAGGGCCAGACGACACTGCGGCGCGCGGATTTTGGCATGACTTACCAGTTGGGGCCAACGGCCGAGACCATGGAGTTTGACCTGTTTGTGGAGGGTGTTCGGAAGTAAACCGGCTTTATTGCATCGGCGTTACCCGGGGTCCATAATCCCCGGCCATCGGGGAGGATTGCCCCGCGATACCCGCTTTCCACGCAGGAGGTTTTGCAATGAAAAGATATCTTAAGCAACTTGGGCAGGGCATGACCGAGTACATCATCATTGTCGCGCTCATTGCTATTGCCGCTATTGCGGTTTATTCATTCTTCGGCGACACGCTGCGCGGCCAGACCGGCGCCATCGTCAAGGAATTATCCGGTACCAGTGGCGCGGACTCGACCAAGGCTGCCCAGGGTTCGGCTGACGCCGCCGCAAAGGAAGTTGAGCACAAGGGTTTGGGTGAATTTACCGGCGGGGCTGAGGCTGGTGGCGAGTAGGCGCTGACAGCACCCGGTTCCGAGAATCGCATTATGGTCGCCAGGGCATCCTGTGGTCCCTGCGAAGCGGCGGTAAACAGGCAAAAAAAACGGCAGCGCGGTCAGGCTGCCGTTTTTGTTTTGCTGTTCATCCCGGTGTTGCTGGTGGCATTTTACTTTATCTACAAGGCCGGCAAGATCACCAGCGACAAGATGGAACTGCAGAATGCCGCGGATGCCGCCGCCTACAGCGTGTCCGTGGTGGAAGCGCGGGACCTCAATTTCGCCTCCTACATGAACCGCGCCATCGTCGCCAACGAAGTGGCGGTGGGCCAGATGGTGGGGCTGGCATCCTGGGCCTTCCACTGGCGTTCCTATGATGACTATCTGCGCGCCTATTCCACGCCGCTGAAACCCACGCCGCTGGCACCGCTGGCGGCGGTGCTGGAGGGGATTGGCAAGGTCTTCAAGATCTCCGGCGACATCGCGCTGAAGATCATGAAGCCGCTGGCCAAGTACGGCACGCTGATAACCCACAACATCAACAAGTTCTATGGCTACGCCCAATACGGCTTCCACCTGACCAGCACGCTGTATGCCTTGGGCGCGATGCAGGAAATGGTGGATCAGAATGCGCCGGAGGGGGCGCGCCTGTCCGAGTTCGGTCTGGTCACGCTCATCGGCCACCTGGGAACCTACGGGGCGTTGCCGGGGTTGCCCGGGGAGCAGTTCACCCACAGCTACAACCCCACCGCCACTACACCGGTGGCGGATTTCCAGGCGGATACTGCCGGGGATACCGACGCTGGTGGTTATGGCCGGCTCGCCGCCATAATCGCGGACTCCGCGGACCCGTTCACAAAATCCCGCGGCTGGATCTTCGACCCGTTCCTGATCATGCGCGATCAGCTCGGGTTGCCACCGGATCCGTTCTACAGCGAAGACACCACTTCCACCGGCAAACGCCGGGGTTGGGCCGGTATCGACGTGGGCAGCAACATCGACCTCGGTATCTTCGAAATCGAATGGAAGTTCTGGCTGTTGTTCCATATTGATTTCACCCGGGTCGGCGGCGGTGAGCTGCGGATGGTGGTGCCGCTGAGCGGCAGCACGGCGGACATGGCCGCGGGGCAGTACTTCAACTGGTCCGGTGCGGACACCAGCTACCTCGGCGTGGGGCTCAAGGGTGGTTTCAGCGTCAAGGCCTGGATCATCATTCCGATCATCGACGAGCGCATCAAGGTCGTGGACGTGGGCGCCAGCATCAAGGTCGTCGATGACAGGTTGCGCATCTTCGTCAATTTGTTCGGTGGCGGGACCGGCTGCGAGGCGGACGACGGCGATCCGGATAC
>CAYMXG010000110.1:0-7377 GCA_964394115.1 uncultured Enterobacteriaceae bacterium
TCCGGGCCCATGTTGCCGAGGGCCGCGCTCATGCCGCCCTGGGCGGCCACCGTATGGCTGCGGGTCGGGAAGACCTTGGTCAGACAGGCGGTCTTCAACCCCTTGGCCGCCATGCCGAAGGTGGCCCGCAGTCCGGCCCCGCCGGCGCCCACGACAATGACGTCGTAATAATGATCGGTAATGGGATAGGCCTGAGGCATGGGGCGTCAGCCGAGAAACACGCGCAGGATCGCAAGGATCGAGGCGAGGCCGGCAAGGATTGCCAGGAATTTAACCATAATCAGGCTGGCGACCTTCTGCCAGTCATCGTGGATGTAGTCTTCAATCACAACCTGCACGCCCAACTGGCCGTGATGGCAGGCCGCCACGACCAGGGTCAACAGCAGCAGCGTGTTCACCGGCGTACGCAACCAGACCACGACCGCACCGTAGTCCTGCAGATCCAGTCGCAGCAGCGAGATGACAAGCCAGGGGCAAAGCGGCGCCAGCAGGACCGCCGTGACGCGCTGCTGCCAGAAATGTTCGGTGCCATGCTTCGCGGAGCCCAAACCGCGTACGCGCGCCAGTGGAGTAACCAGGTTCATGAGAGGCGCATCCACAGGCAAGTGGCGAAGGTCAGCAGCACGCTGAGGAAGACCACGATGTAACCGGTCAAATAAGTTGTGGCGAGGTCCAGGCCGCGACCCAGGTCCCATCCCAGGTGGCGAATACCGTTGCACAAGTGGTAATAGACCGAAAACATCAGACCCAGCAGCAGCAATTTGCCGTACCAGTTGGAAAAATGATTCAACAGCACTGCATAGGCCTCAGGGCCGGCGGCGATACTGAGCAGCCAATAGGGCAGCAGTAACAACGCCAATGCCAAAAATACTCCCGTGCCCCGATGGGTGATGGAAAGCACGGATGTCAGCTGCGGCTTGTAAATCTGCAGATGTGGTGACAATGGAGATTTTGCGCGACCCATTGGATGTCCCCAATTAGTTCAGTCTGTGGTCATGGCGGCACAAGCCGCTGGCCAGCGGATATTCGCTGGCGACCGTCCCGAATTCCATTAAAAGTCGATGCAGCGCCCGCGACGTTCCCAGTCGCCATAACGGGTGGGCTCCGGACCTTTGGGTCCACCCACTTCCGATGCGGGTAGCGCCGTCGCGCCATCTGGCTGGACTGCGGGTGCGGGAGTGATGCTGGAATCTGCCGAAAACCGCTGCTGCTTTTCCAATTTTTGTTGTTCCTTCACGGGTTTGGTTCCGCTTTGCGTGCCGCGTGGTGTTACCAGCCACGGACCGCTAGTATGTTTTCTCCAACCAGTCATTGCAAGACACGGACAGGAAGGTTGCGGCCATGGATGAGCCTATGACCCAAGTGTTGTTCATCAAGCCCGCGCGTTCGCGCTATCTGGCCATTTTCATCACTTCTGTACACCTGGGTGCGATCGTTGCCGTGGCCTGGGCGGGACTGCCACTGCACGTCAAAGTCGTCGCAATAATGTTGATACTGGGTGTATTCACCCGGACCCTGTGGGCGTGGTGGGTCGATTTTGAGCGCACGCAAAGATATGAATTCATGCTAACGGCAGCGGGTGACTGGTTGCGCCGGGAGCCGGGCGGTCAGGCCGAGGCCCTGGTTGTCGTGCCACCGATGTTCGTGCATCCCGGTCTGATTGTGGTCCGATTGCGTTCCGGTTCCAGTCCTCGGGTCAGCCATGACTTGATCCTGTTACCCGACAATCTGGATCCTGCCACGTCGCGGCGGCTGCGGGTTCGCCTGCGATTACCGCCGTGAACGCCGGAGCATCCGTGCCGTCAGTGTCGCTGGCACGACGCAATCCACAGTTTTCGCAGCGGCGTCAGTGCCATGCGCTCAGCCAGCAATCGCCCGGGTTGCCGCAGCATTTTCTCGCAGAGTGCGAGATGGATGAGTTGCAAGACGCGGCAATACAACGGCAATGCCTGGAAGGATGCCGAGCCCGGTTCAGCACACAGAAGCAGTCCTGCGCGCAAATCTGAAAGCGTCCCTTTGAGCGCCACGGGGAGTGCCGGGTTGGACAACAATGCGGGGCCAGCGGAATTGTCCAGACCGTGCGATTGAAGCAACGCGTGCGGCAACGGGCAGCGGCCTGCTGACGTGCGGGGCGCCAGCTCCAGGACCTGTTGCAATTGCCCGGTTATGGCCGCAATCGCACTGATCCGATCCGTTACCTCGGCAACACTTGCAGTTGAGCAGGACCGCGAGGCGAGTTGCCACACTCCGGCGTGCAGGTCCCGGCAATGGCCGTGCCACTGGGCATCCGATTCCGGTTGCCAACCCGCCAATTCCTCCAGCCCGGCGATCACACTCGGTTCCAGGCCCGTGGCGATCTCTTCGGGAGTGACGGGCAATGCGCGCAGTTCCACCATCAGCGGGTGGGCGGACGTCGTCATGCGCCCTGCCTCGAGCTCCTCCCGCCACCAGAGCAGGCGCCGGCCGGTGGCCGTTGGATCGGTGGCAGAGACCAGGTCGCGGCGAATCTCTTCCAGGAACGCGAAACAGGTGTGCAGGACACGGCGTTCCGGGGCTGAATGAAAAAGCGCAGCGTAATAAAGGTTGGAACCCGCCGGCGCCGCCCGTTCAGTGCAAAATTCTTGCGGGTTCAATCAGTACCGGCGCCCAGGCCAACCCAGGCCAGCAATTCCATGGGTTCGTCAATCACATGGTCGGCGGCCCATGCTTTTGCAGTGTCGATTCCATCCATGTAGCCATACCCCGCCACGACCACGCGCATGCCGGCCCGACGCGCGGCCTCCACGTCGTTGCTGGAATCGCCGACGTAGATTGCATCGGCCGGCTCGCAGCCCAGCAATTCGCAGGCATGCAGCAACGGCGCAGGGTGGGGCTTGGCATGGGCGGTGGTGTCGCCGGAAACTACACAGGCGGCGCGCTGGAGCAGTCCCAGGGTATGCAGCAGGGGTTCAGTCAGATCAGCGAGCTTGTTGGTGACAATACCCCAGATTATGCCGTGGGCCTCAAGGGCCCCCAACAGGTTGAGGGTTCCCGGGAAAAGCGTCGTCTGCCGGTCCAGGCTGGCGCGATAACGGTCGATGAACCGGTTTCGCAGCGGAAGCAAGGATTCTTCCTTGGCGTCGGGATACGCGAGACGGAGCATGGCGATGGCGCCATGGGACGCCGCGGGCCGAACCTGTCCCAGCGGCAACGGCGGCAATCCCTGTTCCGCCAGCACCTGGTTAAGCGCGTGCTGCAGATCGGGTGCGGTGTCTGCAAGCGTGCCATCCAGGTCAAACAGGACGTGGGTTGGGGCAGTGGTCATGCGGCTGTATCCAGGCGCGCATGGACCATGTAATTAATGCTGACGTCGTTACTCAGTGAACACTGCGCCAACCATGGAAAATATTGCAGGCCCACCAGGTCAATGACCGTGAACCCGTGACGCGCCAGCATGCGCCTCAGTTCGGCCGGCCGGATAAACCGGGCGTAATCATGCGTTCCGATGGGCAGCAGCCGAAACAGATATTCCGCAGCCACCACCGCACCCAGGTACGCCTTGAGATTGCGATTCAGCGTGGACACGATCAAATCGCCACCAGGTTGCAGCAGCCGCGCGCAGGCCTGCAACGTGGAGTCCGGGTCCGGAACGTGTTCCACCAGTTCCATGCAGGTGATTACCTGGTATCTGCCGGCCGCAGTGGCACTGAGGCTCTCGGCGGTGCCGTGCACATAGTCCACGCGCGCACCGCTGAGTGTGCCGTGGCTGCGTGCAGTACGGATGGCCGCGACGCTGGCGTCCACACCCGTTACGATGGCGCCGCGCATGGCCATGGCCTCACTCAGGAGTCCACCGCCGCAACCCAGGTCCAGGACCTGCTGGCCGGATAACCGCACTTCGGCATCGATGTAGCGCAGGCGGATCGGGTTGAGGACGTGCAGGGTTCGCAGCGGTCCCTCCGGGTCCCACCATTGGTCCGCCAGGCGCTCAAAATTCGTGATTTGGGCGGGGTCCAGGTTGTCGTTTGGCATGGCTTGCGGCTTCGCGGCAGATTTCAGGGGGCTAGATGTTAGTTTAGATTGGATGCGTATCTTTTTGAATTATATAACCAGGGAAACCCGAAGAGTTCCGGGTTTTTTGGCCATTGCAGGCTCGCCAACGTCAGCGAGAAATTGAAGTCCTGTACCTTGCTACGGTACGCTGCGTGCGGCGCAGACGGCGTGCACAAAAAAGCAATCAAACCCATCTCGAATTGTGGCACGGGCGACAGAACGGCAAGCCCGGCCAAAGGAGCATTATTTCCATGATTCCGAATCTGGTTCGCGGCCTTGCCATGGTGGTACTGCTGGGGTTGGCAGGCGGTTGTGCGACAACTGCAAGCGTTGACGCGCGTGACCCGCTCGAAGGTCTGAATCGATCGGTCTTTGGATTTAACAAATTCATGGACAAGGCGCTGTTTGATCCGGTCGGCAAGGTCTACAAGAAGGTGGTCCCGCACCCGGTTGATCACAGTGTCACGAATTTCTTCGGTAATCTCGGCGAGATTGCAACCATCGCCAACAGCATTCTGCAACTGAAGGTGGGCAGGGCGTTTGAGGATATGGCGCGTTTCGCAGTGAATTCCGCACTGGGTATCGGAGGCCTGTTTGACGTGGCTACCGGCATGGGGTTGCCCAGGCACGACGAGGATTTTGGCCAGACGCTGGGGCACTGGGGCGTCGGCCCGGGGCCGTTCCTGATGGCGCCGTTCCTTGGTCCAACCACTCTCAGGGACGCGGTCGGCTTTGGGGTGGACAGCACCTTTCTCAGCCCGGTGACCCAGGTGGATACGGAAGCCTACCGTGCCGGGTTGATGTCCCTCAATTTCATTGATTACAAGGCTGACAAGAAAAGCGCGAGTAGCCTGATCGGCGAAGCCTCCGTGGACGAATATGAATTTCTCAAGAATGCCTACCTGGAGCGTCGCTTGGGGCTGGTGCGGGACAACACCGATATGGATCCGGATCCGGGTACCTATTGATGAAGGGTGTGTAACCTGGCGCCGCCGATCGCTGCGGCAGTGGGATCCGGGTGGAAAGAATCGGATGGCGGGAATTTAATTTGAAGTGGCTGTGCTATTTGCCGCCTGCGGAGTCAGGCGCGAATCAGTAATCCCCAGGCTGTTGATAAAGGCCAGCAACTTTCCCTCTTTCTGTGCCATGGCCGCGGCGTCAGAGACATGCGACAGCGCGCGGATTTCCAGGAGCTTTCTGTGGGCTGCGTTTGCCACCTGCAGGAGCTCCCCTGAACCCACAGCCGCATCCCGGTCAGCTTGTGGCAACGCCAGCCAGCGTACCTGGAATTGGTCCAGGCTCTGATCGGACCAGTCTTTCACGTCCAGAAATTCCAACAGGGCATCAGTGGCGGCATTCATGCCGCCGGGGGCGGGAATTGCTGCAACAGGTTCAGTGGTGCCGGCCACCAAGGTGTCCGTGTTAACGGCCGGGGGTTGCGCTACGGCAGCGGGCCCATCGTCTTTGCGGCTGACCAGGGCAACCACAAGTCCCAGCACTGCCACAATGGCAATGATGCCAACGATCACCAGGGGCAGGTTGGAATGCGCTTGATTCACCGGCGGTGCCGGCTCGTTTGCCGGTGCCCGTCGGGGCCGCGGTGGGGTCACGTCCCCGGATGCCGGGGCCACCTGGGTAATGTCGAAGACGTCGAGCTCATCCAGCTCAACGGCGTTGGTTTCGGCGTTGCGTTTGCGCTTCCCGGGACTGGTGTTGTCCGTCTTGGACACCACGGGTGCGGCGAAATCAATGGCTTCAACCCGGATGGTGCCGGCGAGGATGCCGTCTATAAGCGTCGCCCGGTTGCGCCGATAGGAATCACGATCCAGCGTGCCCTTGGCGTAATCCCTGGCCAGGTCCCTTAGCGTCGGGGTTTCCATAACCGGTCAGCCGTCGCTCCGGCCGTCAACCAACCTCGTCCAGCACGACGCGGAAACCGGTGACGTCATCGCCACTGCCACCAACCGGACGGGCCGCGGAAACGTCGCAGTTGCTGATGGCATCGGAATATGCGCCACCGCGCGCGGCGGCGTTGCCTTCACCTTCCAGCACGATTTCCTGGACGTTGCCCACGAAATTCTTCAGGCCCCAGTCATTGGACATGCCGGAGGTCACACTGGCGGTGCCGGTGCCCTTCAGGATCTTGTCACCCATGGTCACGCGGCAGTTCAACGTGCCCTTGATCTGTTTGAACTCGTCTGACTGGGCGGTGAGTTTGCCGCCTTCGGATGCCGCATATTCCCACTCATCGGGCGTCGGCAGGCGATAGTTCTTGCCGGTGCGCTTGGCCAGCCAGGTGACATATTCCTGGGCCTGGGCCAGGGAGATGCCGGTCAACGGGTCGTTCAGTCTTTCCTTGGTCAGGATCGGCTTGCAGGTTCCTGTCAATGCGCAGTATTTGCTCCAGTCGCCGACGGATATTTCAAACTTGCCGATGGCGAAGGGTTTGGCACCTTCGGCATTGGGGGGCACTACGACCATCAGCGGGCCACGCCAGCCGGTGTAGACCAGGTCCCAACAAATGGCCTTCGCGCGTTTGCCGTACCCCGCCACATCACCCCTGCATTCACGCCCGCTGGAGACCGGGGTCCAGTTTTCGCGCGCCTGGCGCAGGGCTTCCTCGGAGGTGTCGGCGATATTCATGGTTTCCGCCTTCACCATACGCTTGGCCGGGTTGCCCGGCGATCCGGCGATCAACTGGTCGATATCGCCTTCGGCCTTGGTCCACTCCGCGTTGTCGGCCCAGGCGGACTGGGCGCGCAGCAGGAGTCTTTTCGCCTGGCGCAACTGTTCGTAGCTGTCCCCAGCGGCGGCCTTGGCCTGCTCGTAGGCCGAAAATTCGTTGTTCGCCTCGGCAATCGAACCTTGCAATGTCTTTTCGAACTCGACCACGTCGGGATGGCCTTTGTATTCCCCGGCCGCAGCGGTTTCCAGCAACTTTCCGGCTTCCGTCAGCTTGCCTGCATCCAGTGAAGCGTAGGCCTGGTTCCGGCCGGGCCAGGGTTTCAGTTCATATTTGTTCTTCAGGTCGGCAAAAACGTTGCTGGTATCAAACATGGTTGCCGCGGCGTCCACCAGGGCGGCGGCCGTATTTTCATCGGATTGTGCAAGGGTGCGGATACGCTCGCTCAGGATCTGTTCGGACTGGTTCCGGAATTCCGTGTACCCCTCCGGATCGCCGTCTTCGATCTGCTTTACCTTGCGCGCCATGTCCACGACCTCGTCCGAGGTGAATACACGCGCCTCGCGGAAGCGCGTGGTGAGTTCGACGATGTTGACCTTGGAGCGATTCTCGTCGCGCACGGCCTTGAGCGAGGCGTTGCGCGGGGTGAGCTCGAGTCCGGC
>CAYMXG010000111.1:0-7366 GCA_964394115.1 uncultured Enterobacteriaceae bacterium
GCTGGATGGCGATGCCGACGGGAATTCGCGCTACATCATGGTGTTCGGGCAAGGCAGCCGCAGCGCCGGCATTTACCTCGATTCCCTGCCCGGCGCGGTGACATTGAATAATGCGCCGGAGCCGGTGGGCCCGTTGCAGAATGACCTGATGCTGGCCTGCACGGATCGGCAGTACCGGCTCGGCAACCTGGTGTGGCTGGAGATGGCGTTTGACCGGTTGTTCACCGAATTGTCATTACGGTTTCAAATCCATGGTTCACCCAAAGGGAGAGTAATCCCGTGAGCATATTTTCCGCCGACAAATCCTATCGACTGCTGCTGTGGCTGGTGTTTCTGCTGCTGGTCACGATATTGAGCCTCGGGCTGCTGATGTATCTCTTCTGGATCGCGCCATCCGGCGCCCGCGGCCTCGAACTGGTGGCCCTGGTCTGCGCGCTGGTTTCGGTCCCGCTCCTGTTGCCGGTTCTGTGGCAGCTGGCGCGCACCATCAGGCAAAACGTGGAGGCCGGTGCGAGTTCCCGCCAGGAGGTCGCGGACCTCAGCAGTTCCGTCCTCAACCTGTTGCACGGCGCCGATCGCCTGAGTCAGAAGGATCTGACCGTGCGGCTCGAGATTCCCGAGGGCGCGGCCGCGCCCATCGCCGATTCCCTGAATCAGCTTGCGGACGAGATTACCCGGGTGTTGCAGGGCGTGGCCCGCGTCTCCAGCGAAATTTCACATTTCCGGGTGCTGGTGAAGATGCATTCCGACAAGGTCATTGATCTGGCCGGACTGGAACGTGAGGAGGTCGATCGGGCCAACAATGACGTCACCGCCGCCTCGGAACTGATGATAAAGATCGCCGAACTGGCAAAGACCTGCGGTGTGGCCGCGGACGCCGCCACCACCACAACCGAGAAGGCCAAGGAAACCGTCATCGGCACCGTCAGGGGGATCAACAGCATCCGGGAAGTGATCCGGGAGACGGAAAAGCGCATCAAGCGCCTCGGCGAGCGCTCCCAGGAAATCAGCAGCGCGGTAAGCCTGATCAATAACATCGCCGAACGCACGCATATCCTGGCCCTGAATGCCAGCATTCATGCGGCCTCCACCGGCGAGGCCGGGCGTGGTTTCGCCGTCATTGCCGACGAGGTCCAGCGCCTGGCGGAAAGCGCCAGGGAATCCACCGGACTCATTTCCTCCCTGGTCAACAATATCCAGACCGAGACCTCGGAAACCGTGACTGTGATGAACAATGTCATCGGCGAGGTGGTGCGGGGGACGCGCCTGGCGGAGCAGGCAGGAGAACAGATGGAGGAGACCCTGTCGCGCACCAATGAACTCGTGACCATCGTGCAACAGATAGCGGCGAAATCCGACCAACAGGCAAAGATCGCCACCGTGATCACGGAACGCACCAAGGCCATCAAGGATTGCACGCAAAAGACCAACCAGGAGTTGCAGGAACAGTCCCAGTACGCGGACAAACTGGTCCAGTACTCCACCATGCTGGTGGAAGCGGTGGGTGTGTTCAAACTCCCCGACTCCGCCGCGGGACGCTGACGGCCTGCGTACGCCCGGATGCCCGCGCCTTCACCCCTGCACGCAGCGCTGAACCGGATGCAAGCCATCCGGGTTGCGGACGCGGCTGCGAACGCTGCGCTGCAGAACTTCCTCGCCGACCTGGAGGAGACGGGCGCGCTGGCGGCGGTGGACGGGTTTCCCGGGATCCTCGACCTCAGCCTGGTACTGCGGCAAATGCTCGCTGACTGTCTCGCAAATAACGCCCCCATGGATGCCCTGGACCTGTCGGTTCTCGCCGGCTGGCCGGAAACCCTGCTGCAATACCTGGGGCATCCGGATTCAGCCGAGCACAAGGATCAATTGCTGGAGATTGCCCGCTATCCGGCCTGGGGAGCGGCGCTGGGAGAGGATGATGCCGCGCTGTTGCGCGCTCAGCTGGATATCGAGGCCAGCGCAGCTGAACCCCGGCGCAGTGCGGAACTCGAGTGGGAGGAAGAGGCGGCACCGCCCGCCGCGGCAGTGGTGGCAACGACCGGGGCCGGTGACGGCGATAACGTCCCGGCAGATCTGCGCGAACTGGTTGCGATCATGGTCGCGGAATTATCCGGAATCAGGCAGTCGCTCGCCGGGGTCGTGCAGCAACTTTCGCACCCCGATCGCGACCCGGACGCCTGCGAGCGGGCGTTGCATGAACTGGCCCGGGGCCTGCAATTCTATGCAGAGGCCGTGGTCAGCATCGAATTCCACGGCCTCGCGGGCACCATCCAGTCCGCCTCCGAAAACCTGGCGCAGGCCATCGCTGCAAAAGAGCCGGGCGCGCAACTGGCCGTTTGCGCGTTACTGCAGGAATGGTCGGAAGCCGTACTCCACTATCTCCGCGCGCCAATGCAGCCGGATCGCGCGACTTCCCTGCTCGGCCTGATGTCCGATTCCCGCTGGCCGGCACCCATTGGCCGCGCGAAGACTGATGCATTACTCGCCCGGTTTGGCGCTGCCCCGGTTATGACGCCGGAAACCGGCAGGCCAAAGACCAGGGCAGCCGCCACGGCCGGGGACGTATCCATCGCGCTGCCCAAGGATGTCGACCAGGACCTGCTGGAGGCACTGCTGCAGGAACTGCCGGCGCAAACCGAGGCACTGACGGTTGCGCTGCAGCGGCTGGCGGGGGGCGGCGACAGCGACGACCTGTTGCTGGCGAAACGCATGGCCCACACGCTGAAAGGCGCCGGCAACACCGTCGGGATCCACGGCATTGCGACGCTGACTCATCATCTTGAAGACATCCTGCTTACGCTCCACAAGCAGCATGTGATGCCGCCGGCGCCGGTGACGCAGACACTGATGAGCGCGGCCGATTGCCTGTCAGCCATGAGCGAGTCCCTGCTGGGACGCGGCGAACCGCCCGAGGATGCCCTCTTGGTGTTGCAGGATATCCTCAACATGGCCGGCCTGCTGGAAGCCGGCGGTATCGAGCGCTGGTCGGCCGGACAAAGCGACGCGCAGCCGGCGCCGGCCGCCGCGACTGCGGAACCCGCCGTGGCGCCGGAAGCAGAGGCCGATGCCGTACCGATGCTGCGCATCCCCGCGCATCTGATGGACCAGTTACTGCGCATGTCCGCCGAGACCCAGATCATGTACGGGCAGTTGCAGAATTTCATACAACAAACCTCGTTGCAGGTGAAAGAGGTGCGCGGTCATTTCGAGCAGTTGCGCGGGCTGGGCGGAAAAATGGAGGAACTCGCCGACGTCAAGGATCTGAACCAGGCCGGCAACGCGGCCAGGGATGACGGTTACGATTCCCTGGAAATGGATCAGTATTCGGAACTGCACAGCTACAGCCGGCGCATCGCAGAAATAACCGTCGATGCGAACGAGGCCAACAAGGACATTGCCGGCGGCCTGGCCAAGCTCAAGGAAGTCATTGCCACCCAGGCACGGCTGAATAACGAGACCCAAAGCCTGATGCTGAAGACACGCATGCTGCCGGCCAATACAAACTTGCAGCGTTGGCAGCGCTGCGTGCGCCAGGCAGCGCGACTGACCGGTAAACAGGTGAGCCTGCGCGTGCTGGGCGGGGACACCCTGATTGACGGCACCATTCTCAATGGCCTGCTGGATCCGCTCATGCACCTGCTGCGTAATGCCGTGGATCACGGTATCGAATCCGCCGCGGTTCGCAGCGACTGCGGCAAACCCGCCGCCGGCACCATCGAGCTGGAATTCTCCCGCGTCGGATCGTACATCCATGTGGAATGCCGGGACGACGGCCGCGGCTTGGACCTGGAGGCGATCCGTGCCCAGGCGGTGTCCAAAGGCATGCTCGCGGCGGACCAGGACATCAGTGACGAGGAACTGCAACAGTTTGTATTGCAACCGGACTTCTCGACCAAGCAGGAGGTATCGCAGGTTTCCGGACGCGGCATCGGCATGGATGCCGTCTACTCCAGCATCGTCGAGCAATCCGGCACCCTGTCGCTGAAAAGTGTCGCCGGCAGGGGCTGCACGGTGCAGATCCGCCTGCCCCAGGACATGCTGTCCATTTTCGGGCTCCTGGTCCGGGCCGGACCCCGTCTCGTGGTGCTGGCCAGCCGGGGTATTGCCCAGGTGGTGCACCACGAGCTGTATCAGGTGCGCGGGGAAGGCGGTGAGTTGCAGTTCCAGATGCAGGAAACGCAATTGCAGGCGGTTGCGCTGGAACGACTGCTGGGCCTGGACCTGGAACGCCGCCAGGGGGGACGCCATCCGCGCACGGCGATTATTTTCAATACCGAGGGTGGACCGCGCGCCGTGCTGGTGGAGCGCATCCTGGCCAGCCAGTTATTCGCGGTCAAGGGGTTGGGCGACTTCGTTCCAAAACTTCCCGGCATTGTCGGGGCGACGTTGCTCGGCGACGGTACCGTGGCCCCGGTGCTGGACGTCACCGACCTGCTGCGCCTCCCGATCCAGGTTGCGCCGCCGCCCGAATCCGGAAACATCCCACGCAAATCCGTCACCGCGCCGACAGCTCTGGTGGTGGACGATTCCCTCAGCGCACGCCGATCCCTCGCCCAGTTCATGCACGATGTGGGTTACCAGGTGCGCCAGGCGCGGGATGGAAGCGAGGCGCTGGAAATCATTCACGCCCGCTGCCCGGATATCCTGCTGTCGGATCTGGAGATGCCACGCATGAATGGGTTGGAACTGGCGGGCCACGTGCGCGCGGATCCGCGCACTGCACGGCTTCCTATCATCCTCATCACTTCGCGCGCCACTCCCAGGCATCAGCAGGAGGCCATGTCCGCTGGCGTGGATGCGTATTTGACCAAACCGTTTTCCGAGGAACGGCTGCTGGCGGAGATCCAGCGCCTGCTCGCGGCCGCCGCCACATGACCGGAAACCTGGCAACCGTGGCCTGCGCCGGGGGGTACCTGCGCGTCCGCATCGGCCGCACACAGTTCCTGCTGGCAGTTACGGAACCGGTGCATGTGAGCCGGGTTGCCGGCGACGATGAACCCCGAACTGCGCTGCGACCGGATGACGGCGTGCCCGTGCTCTCGATCGACGAGACCCTGCGCCCGGCCGCGGCAGGTACCGCCACGGCCGGTTGCCGCCTGATATTGCGGTCCGGCGCGGAACATATCGCGGTTGCCTGCGATGCGGCCGACCCGGTGGGACCGGAAGGGGTGAAGCTGTATGCACTGCCACCGTGCATGTTCACCCCGGAAAGTGTCTTCAGCGCCGCCGCGTCGCTGGGAGACAACATTCACGGTGTATGCCGCGCCGAAGACCTGCTCGCGGCACTGGGGTCGCCGCCGGGTGGAGATACAGCCTGCGCGGGAGAAACGCCATGACCGCGCACACCTGCAAGGCCTGGGTGCTGCCCATTGATGACTCACTGCACACGGCGATCGGTGAGGGGGAAATCGCGCATGTGTTGCCGGGATTGCATCCGCTGCAGCTTTTGCCGCGCTGTCCCAACTGGTGCAGAAATATCTTCCGCTGGCACGACCGCGTGGTTCCGCTGTTTGATCTTGCCGCCCTGTTGCGACCGCAAGGGGTGGCAGTGGACAGCCAGGCAATCGCCGTGGTGGCCTATCCGGGGCGCGACAATTCCGTTCATTACGGCGGGCTGAAATTGAGCGCGCTGCCCTTCGGCCGCCGGGTCAGCGATGAACAGCAGTGCGATTTCCCGGCGTCATCCCCGCATTGGGAACGGATTGCCAGCTCCTGTTTCGAAGATCCGCTCCATGGCCCGATACCGGTGCTGGACCTGGCGCGGGTATTTTCAGTTGAGTCCACCCATTGGGTGTGATGGACAGGGAACCATGCGCTTTCTGCTCATAGATGACGTGCCAAGCCAGCGCTGGCTGCTGCGCAAGCGGATCTCGCAGAAGTGGCCCGATGCCGGCATCGAAGAGTATGACCCGGAAAAATCCGGCGTTCCCGGCCCCACCTTTCCGTGGCATGACTACGATATTGTGCTGCTTGATTATGATCTGGGTCTCGACCAGATCAATGGGCTGGAGCTGCTCTCAAGGATCAAGGGCAACGCCAATCCGCCGATGGTAATCATGGTGACCGGCCAGAATGACGAGAACCTGGCCGCCGCTGCCATTCGCAAGGGCGCCGACAACTACATCGCCAAGTACGATGCCGTCACCAATCTCTTCTTCGAGACGGTGGCGGAGGCAGTGAAGCTGCGCGAAGCTGCCTTGAGTGCCAGCAAACCCGGGCGCGGGGAATTTGGCAATTGGGAAATCCCCGGTTTCCGCCCGCTGGCCATCATCAGCAAGGGTGTCACCACGACGTTGCGTTGTGAGCGGATTGCCGACCACAAGGACGTCATACTGAAGGTGCAGCTGGTGGGCAAGGGCGACTCCAACCAGGCGTTGCTGCAACGCTTTATCCTGGAACTCAATATCCTGGCGGACCTGAAACATGCCCACGTTATCGAGATCCTGGAACACGATGTCACGCAAAACATGGTGTACTACGCCACCGAGTTCATGCCCCGGGGCGACCTAGCCATGCGCCTCAAAAGCGGCCCGGTGACGGTCGCAGAAGCCGTCAGCATCGTCGCCCAGGTTGCCAGCGGCCTGACGGCGCTGCACGCGAAGGGAATCGTGCATCGCGACATCAAGCCCAATAATATATTGTTCAAGGATGACAAAACCGTCGTGATTGCCGATCTCGGCATTGCCAAGGATCTGTCCTCCCTGGACGCACTGACACTGGTTGGTGAGATACTGGGTACGCCGTACTATATGTCGCCGGAACAGTTCAATGGCCGACCAATCGACCCGCGCAGCGACATGTACAGCCTGGGGGCGGTTTTTTACCAATTACTGACCGGCACGGTGCCGTTCCAGGGCAATTCCTTCATGGAAGTGGTCTACAAGCATAATTATGACCCGGTCCCGCAGCTGCCTGCGGAACTGTCCCGTTTCCAGCCGGTGGTGGAAAAAATGCTCGCCAAGGCGCCGGAGCAACGTTATTCGGATCTGAGTGAGTTACTGGCTACCCTGATTGGCGTGCGGATGTGAACCATAGACCCGACACAACGGAGCGACGTTGAAATGGCCAAGACCATCATGGTGGTTGATGATTCCAAAGCGGTCCGCGCCGTGATCGGCGCCACGCTGAAGTTGAGTGGCTACAACACGCTCACCGCCGAAGATGGCCGGGACGCGCTGACGCAGCTGCAACAAAAGGGCATTGGTCCGGTGGACCTGGTGATTACCGACGTCAACATGCCCAATATGGACGGGCCGACGTTCATACGCGAATTGAAAAAACTGCCTGCCTATGCCGCGACACCGGTTTGCGTGCTGACCACGGAGTCGGAACAGGGGCGGCTGGAGCAGGAAATGAGCGCGCTGAAGCG
>CAYMXG010000112.1:0-7358 GCA_964394115.1 uncultured Enterobacteriaceae bacterium
CACGGTTGTGCTGCCAAACCGTTCCCACCAGCGCTCCAGGTAGGCAGGATTCCGCAGCCCCAGCCAGAGCAGGCGCAAGCAGACAATGGGCAGGGCTAAATGAAGTAGCAGCGTATACAGGAGTCGCTGCACGCGAAGCACAGATGTTGCCAGCATGGGCAGAGGACGGCGTCTGCGTACCGGGCGCTAGCCCATGACGCTTTGCCGGCTCAGGTCCGCCACATATGCCCGCAGGCCGGCTTCCAGGGTGCGGAACGAGTCCGCGTACCCCGCGGCGCGCAAGGCGCCCAGGTGCGCCTGCGTGTAACTTTGATAACCTGGCCGTATTTCGGCCGGCATATCAATGTATTCCACCCGGCCGGTTCCCAACGTTTTGATCAGGATTGCAGCCAGATCGTTGAAGCTGCGGCTGAGCCCGGTGCCAACATTGAATATCCCCGAAACTTCGGGGTGTTGGAGCAACCAAAGATTAACCTGGACTACATCGTCCACATGCATGAAGTCCCTGCGTTGTTCGCCGTCAGCGTAGCCACCACTTCCCCGGAACAACTTCCCGACACCGGTTGCGCGCAGCTGGGCGTGCAGATGCAGTGCCACGCTCGCCATTCGCCCCTTGTGCCGTTCCCCGGGTCCGTAAACATTGAAATACCGCAATCCCGCGACCTGATTTTCCGACCGCGCGATTTTTCCCCTGACCACGTCATCAAAAAGCTTCTTCGAATAGCCATAGACATTGACTGGGCGCTCATTCACCGGCGCTTCCACGAAGCTCTCACCCATTCCGTAAACCGCGGCGCTGGAGGCGTAAATGAGCCGCGCCCCGGACCGCGCGCAATATTCCAGCAACTCCCTGGAATATGCATAATTATTGTCCAACATGTAACGACCATTCGACTCCATCGTGTTGGTGCACGCCCCCTGGTGAAAAATGACCTGTACCCCAGGCAGGGCCGCACTCCGGGTGGCGATGCGCGCACGAAACGTTTCCTGGTCCAGGTAATCCGCGATCCGGCAGTCCGAGATGTTTTCAAATTTCCGGCCGCAGGACAGGTCATCCACCACGATCACGTCGTCGCGCCCGACGGCATTCAGTCCGCGCAACAGATTGCTGCCGATAAACCCCGCCCCACCGGTCACCACGATCATTTTCGGGTCCCGGCGACAATCGTCGCGACCATGGTGGAGGTGGAATGCCCGGCCAGGAACGGCAACACCTCCACCCGGCCTCCATACCCTTGTACTGTCGCCGCGCCCACTACCTGGTCAATACAGTAGTCGCCTCCCTTGACCAACACATCCGGCCGCACGCGTGCCACCAGTTCAGCCGGTGTGTCCTCATCGAACGACGTCACCCAATCCACGCAGGCCAGGGCGGCAAGCAAACGCATTCTCGACGCCAGCGGATTGATCGGCCTGTCCGCGCCCTTGAGCCGCGTTGCCGACGCGTCGGAATTCACCGCCACCAGCAATCGATCGCCAAGCTGGCGCGCCTGCTCCAGATACTCCACATGACCGGGGTGGAGCAGGTCAAAACACCCGTTGGTCATGACAATACGCTCACCCTGCTCCCGCGCCGCCTGCACAATGCCGGCAACCCGGTCCGGTTCCAGCATCCGGCGTGCGGCGGGCGTCACGGGAATCAGTTCGCGATTCAATTCCGCCAGGCTGATTGCGGCGGTACCCAGTTTCTCAACCACGATTCCTGCGGCCGCGTTGGCGAATTCCACTGCGTGCGCCAATTCGTACCCCGATGCCAGTCCGGCAGCAGTGACCCCAATTACCGTGTCACCGGCACCGGTGATATCAAACACTTCATGCGTTCGCGCATGCAGGTGTAGCGCCGCGCCGGCCCCGGCCTCGATCAACGTCATGCCGTGCTCGCCCCGGGTAATGAGCAATGCTTTCAGGTCCAGTTCCCGGCACATTGTCCGGCCACGTGACTCCAATTCCCCGTCATCCCGGCATTTCCCCGCGACCGCCTCAAATTCACGCTGGTTGGGTGTCAACAGGGTGGCGCCTCGGTACCGTTTGAAGTCGATGCCCTTGGGATCCACGAGCACCGCCACGCCGGCAGCCGCCGCCTGACTGATTAGATTCTGCACCGCGCCCAGGCTGCCTTTGGCGTAATCCGACATGACCACGCAGGCGGCGCCTGGGAGCAATTGCGCATAGCGGGATAAAAGCTCTGCTGATGGCGCAAATTCCGATTCGTAATCCATGCGCAGCAATTGTTGATGCTGGCTGATGACACGTACTTTGATGATTGTGGGCAATCCGGTCTGTGTGACAAACTGGCACTGGATACCCGCGCTGGCCAGTTGCTGCTCTAGTGTTGCCGCCGCCGCATCGATTCCCGTGATGCTGAGCAGTTGCACGCCCACACCCAGACTCTTGACGTTCAAGGCAACATTTGCCGCCCCCCCCGGTCGCTCTTCCGTTGCCGAGACTTTCACCACCGGCACCGGCGCCTCGGGCGAAATGCGTTCACTGACGCCATAAACGTACCGATCCAGAATGACGTCGCCGACCACCAGGACCCGCGCGCCATCCCTTGGTTGAAATTGCTGCAGCATTTAACGTGGATTTGAGGTCAAATTGGGCATGTTTTTTCTCAGGCAATGTTACCACGGAACCAGTGATTGCACGGCCACCGCGGCCCTGCTGGCCATGGCCCTGGCGTGGTCTGTCGCGGGGGCGGACATGCCGGCCACCCCATTGCATGGCGCTGCCTGGCCGCCGCAATTCACAGCTGAATACAACCTCTACAATCGCGGCGTCAAGGTTGCGGAAATGCGCCGCGTCATGGAAACGGGCGCCGATGGAAACTACGTGTTTCGCTCCTCCACCCATACCACCGGACTTTTCTCGCTGGTGCGCAAGGACAAGATCGAAGAGGAAAGCCGGTGGCAGGTGGCGGATGGCATATTACGGTCGCTCGCCTATACCTATACTCGCACCGGCAGCAAGAATCGAAACGTGGCAGTCCGGTTCGATTGGAATGCCCGGCGCATCACCAATAACATCAATGGCGAGTCCTGGCGCATGCCCGCAGTGCCACAGGTGGTGGACAAGTTACTGTATCAGTTCGCGCTGATGACGGACCTGCGCGCAGGCGGCAAGGACCTGAAATACACCGTGGCGGACGGCGGGAAGATCAAAATTTATGAAATCGAGCCTCTCGGCGAAGAATCCATAAAGACGCCAATGGGCAAATTTCAATCGATGAAATTTCGACACCAGAAACTCGGTGATGAGCGGGTTACGACCCTCTGGTGTGCGCCGCAATTCCAGTACCTGCCGGTACAAGTGGAGTACCAGGAAAAGGATGGCTCAAAGATTCTGGTCGTACTCCGATCCGTCACCGGGCTTTAATCGCTTGCTGTGCAGCTTTTACGTATCAGCGATCCTTGTCCTTCCCCGTCACTGCGTCCAGAAGTTCGGACGGCGGCATGTAACCCGGAAGCGACCGACCCTCGGTGGTATAGATTGCCGGCGTGCCGTGAACGCCGAGGGTTTCCCCAAGTGCATACTGCTTGCCAACCGGATTGGCGCAGGTTTTAGGCACCACTGGCGCCCCTGATTTTGCTGCGGTAAGCGCCGTGCGCCGATCAGCCGAACACCAGACGGATTCCATCTGCGTAAAAGCCGGAGAGCCGACGCCGGCACGGGGGAAGGCGAGATAGCGCACGGCGATGCCGCGTTTGTTTATTTCCGGCATGTCACGATGCAGCCGCCGGCAATAACCACATTCAATGTCAGTAAACACATAAACCACGTGTTTGGGATTGGACGGCGCAAATTCAATCATGTCAGCAAGTGGTACTTCGCTGATCTTCTTCGCGCGCATGGAGGAACGCTGCTGCTCGGACAAATTACGACGCTCCACCAGGTCAAGCAGATCCCCCTGCAGCAGGTAACGACCATCCGCGGTCAGGTAAAAGACATCCGTTCCCACCAGGACCTCAAACAGTCCCGGAACCGGAGCCGGGGCAACCCTGGACACCGGCAGACCGGGGAAAACCTCTTTCAGCCTGGCAGCAAGCTTCGCATCGACTGCCGGCTGCGAATCTGCCCCCAGCGCCGGCAGGCTCAAAATCAGCATTGCAATTCCCAATATGCCTGATCTCCTGGTGCAACTGCTTTCGAGACTCATTGACTCCGCCCGGCCACCATAGGCCCTTATGGTCGATTTAATGTATGTTATCAGACCGAAATGGCACTCACTCGTTCAGCCTGGATTCAGCCATGAAAACCGCCCGCGCCCCTGCGACCGAAGGAAAAGTTCAGCTCGATTTCGTGCTTGAAAATCTGCGCAAGGAGGCGGTGATTTCCGCCCAGCAACTGGCTCAATTTCGGACCCTGGTTCGCCCGGACGACACCCGCCACCCGCTGGTAATCGTGGCCGAGCAGGGCTGGCAAAGCAGCACCCGCCCCCCCTATCCACTGACACTGGAACGACTGACGCGCTGGTTGGCCGGCAAGTCCGGGCAAACCTACCTGCGCATCGACCCGTTGAAGGTTGACGTTAACCGTGTCACTGCCGTGGTATCGCAGGCCTACGCTGCCAAGCTGAAGATACTGCCAGTAGAGGTCAGTGAAACAGAACTTACCGTCGCAACATGTGAACCGTTCGTCCTCGGGTGGGAAGGCGAACTGGAGCGGACCACGCGCATGCGCATAAAGCGCGTGATCATCAATCCCAATGATCTGGACCGCTATCTGGTGGAGTTTTACGGCATCAGCAAGTCCATCCTCGGGGCGGTATCCGACGCCCGCAGGCAAACGTTGAGCGGCATCCAGAATTTTGAACAATTGATGGAGGTGGGAAAGGTCGGGGAGCCCGATGCCAATGACCGGCATATCGTCAGCGTGGTTGACTGGTTGCTGCAATTTGCCTTCGAGCAGCGCGCCAGTGATATCCACCTCGAGCCCCGGCGCGAAAATGGGCGGGTGCGCTTCCGTATTGATGGCCTGCTTCACACCGTGCATGAATTCCCGCTGGCGCTGATGGGAGGGATAACCAGCCGGCTGAAGTCCCTGGGGCGCATGGATGTCACTGATAAACGGCGCCCGCAGGACGGACGTATAAAAACGAAGGCACCGAGCGGCAATGAAGTGGAAATGCGGCTGTCGACCATGCCCACCGCATTCGGTGAAAAACTGGTCATGCGTATCTTTGACCCCGAGATGCTGGTGAAGTCATTTATCGACCTTGGCTTTACGCCCTATGAGCAGACGCATTGGGAAACGTTGGTCGCGAATCCACACGGTATCGTGCTGGTGACCGGTCCCACGGGCTCCGGCAAGACAACTACGCTGTATTCCGCGCTCAAGCACATCGCCAGACCGGAGATCAACGTCTGCACCATTGAGGATCCGATTGAACTGGTGGACGGGCAATTCAACCAGATGCAGGTGCAGCCGGTTATCGATGTGACCTTTGCCGCCGGCGTGCGCACGCTGTTGCGACAGGACCCGGACGTGATCATGATCGGTGAGATCCGTGACCGCGAAACGGCTGAGGTGGCGATACAGGCCGCACTCACCGGGCACCTGGTGTTGTCCAGCCTGCACACCAATGATGCCCCGGCCACGATAACCCGCCTCGTTGACATCGGTGCGCAGCCGTATCTTATTGCTGCCACGCTGCTCGGGGTCATCGCCCAACGGCTTATCCGGACCCTTTGTCCCCACTGCCGCAAGCCCGGCCCCCTGGATGCCGCCGCCTGGCAAAGCCTCGTGGAACCGGCCTCCATGACTGCACCGAAGGCCGCCTATCATGCGGTCGGTTGCGACGAGTGCCGGCATACAGGATACCGGGGCCGGATCGGCATTTATGAGTCGCTGATGATCGACGATGACTTTCGCGCCCTGATCAATGCCGGGGCGGACCTGCAGGCATTCCATTCCCTGACCATGAAAAAGAAATTGCGCACCCTGAGACTCAGTGGTGCGCTGAAAATTGCCGAGGGTCTGACGACGCTGGAGGAAGTTCTTTCGGTAGTGCCGCCCGTCCGGCATTGAAGGGACGCTGCGATTCAGCCGCGGGGATGATGCTCTGCGTGCAGTTTCTTCAGGCGCTCCCGCGCCACATGGGTATAGATCTGCGTCGTGGATATATCCGCGTGGCCGAGCAACATTTGCACCACGCGCAGGTCTGCGCCATGGTTTAGCAGGTGCGTCGCAAACGCGTGGCGCAGCACATGGGGCGATATATTGCCGGCCATGCCCGCTTTCCGGGCATGGCGTTTGATGGCATGCCAGAACGCCTGCCGTGTCAACGGTGTGCCGCGATTGCCTGGAAACAGGGTCGCGCTCGGTTGATGGTGCAGCAACGCGGACCTGGCCGCGCTGAGGTAGCACTCAATCCAGGACACGGCCTCCTCTCCCAATGGCACCAGGCGCTCTTTATCACCCTTGCCCAGAACCCGGACCACACCCTGGCGCAGGTTGATCTGATCCATGCGCAAACCGACCAGTTCGGAGACACGTAATCCGGTGGCATACAGCAGTTCCAGCATGGCCCGATCCCGGATACCGGAGTCCGTCGCCAAATCCGGCGCCTGCAGCAGGGCTTCGACTTCGCCCTCAGTCAGGGATTTGGGCAGCGAACGGCCAAGCCGTGGAGATTCGACAACGGCAGTGGGATCAATCGGCATGCGTCCGGTACGCAGCAAAAATTGAAACAGGCGCCGCAGCGTGGAAAGGCGGCGCGCCACCGTACGCACTGAACGCCCGCCTTGCGCCGCCAGGAATGCCTGGATATCGGCGGCGGTCGTGGCGTCAAACCGGCCGCCGCGGGGGTTATGCCAGAGTAAAAAATGCCGAAGGTCGGAGCGGTAGGCCTGCAGCGTATTGGCGCTAAGGCCACGCTCCATCCACAGCGCATCAAGGAAAGTATCGATGAGGTCCCGGTCGGCGTCTGCAGCGGCTGACTGTGGCACGGGACGCTGCCGGCGGCGGACGCGGCACCACAGGTGCCACGTCCGCCCGCGGGATTAATCTGTTTCCGTTGCCGATTCCGGGGCCGTTTCCGCGTCCGCACCCGCACGGATCTTTTCGCGGATTCGGGCGGATTTGCCGCGGCGGTCGCGCATGTAATACAACTTGGCACGCCGCACATCACCCTTGCGCTTGACTTCAATACTGGACACAGCAGTACTGTGCGTCTGAAACACGCGTTCCACGCCCTCGCCGTATGACAGCTTGCGCACGGTAAAGGAGGAGTTCAGGCCGCGATTTCGCACGGCAATAACGACGCCTTCAAATGCCTGCAGGCGCTCGCGCTGCCCTTCCAGGACGCGGACCTGAACCACGACGGTGTCACCCGGGGCAAATTTCGGGATCGCGCGCGTCAT
>CAYMXG010000113.1:0-4510 GCA_964394115.1 uncultured Enterobacteriaceae bacterium
ACAGCGACATCCACGCGCTCGGCACATGCACGTAGATGATGCGGAAGCTCTCGCCTTGCTGGTAATCCGGGGGGGCGAACCAGAGTGCGCCGGCCAGCCCGGCTAACAGCAGCATCGCAGCGGCGCCACCGAGCCACGGGGTCAGGCAGCGGCTCAACTGATAAAAGTTTTGTGGCGCGGCGTATTTGTACAGGGGTTCCAGCATGGTTCAACCCAATCGAATGCGCAGGGCCGCGGCGGCGGCCAGGGGCATCAGTGTCAGCGCCAACACCAGCAGCGCGGCCAGGAAATACAGCTCGCCGGCGATACTGAGCCCGTTCATGGCATTGCCCACGGCGCCCACGGCGAAAATCAGCACTGGAATATATAGAGGCAGGATGAGCAAGGCCAGCAGCACGCCGCCGCCACGCAGTCCCACCGTGAGTGCCGCCAGTGCCGCGCCGGTAAGACTGAACACCGGCGTGCCGAGCAATAATGTGATCAACATCGGCCACAGGCTGGTCACCGGCAGCTGGTACAGGGCGGACAGCGCCAGCGCCGCCGGGATCAGCGGCAGGCCGCACAGCAGCCAGTGAGCGAATACCTTCGCGCTTGTCAGCAGGACCAGCGGTTGGCGCGCCAGGATCAATTGTTCCAGGCTGCCATCTTCGAAGTCGGCGTGAAATATCCGATCCAGTGACAGGGTCGCGGCCAGCAACGCGCACACCCAGATGACAGCCGGTCCGATGATGCCCAGGGTCGACCGGTCGCTGCCCACGGCAAAAGGGAACAGGCTGGCGATGAGTATGTAGAACACCAGCGGATTGATAATTTCCACCCGGTGGCGAAGTCCCAAGAGCAAATCCCGTCGCAGCACTGCCATGAATGCACTTGAAATGCTCATCGCAATACCAGTTCCCGGTGCGGGCCATTGGCGCCGATATCCGCTTCATGGGTCGCCATCACGATGATGCCGCCGCCGGTGGTATGCCGCTGCATCAGGCCGCGGAACAGCGCGCGTCCGTCATCATCCAGGGACGTAAGCGGCTCATCCAGCAGCCATAACGGGGCATGCCACAACAACAGGCGCGCCAGCGCCAGCCGCCGGCGCTGTCCCGCCGACAGGCGTCGTGCCGGCAATGCAGAGCAGGACGCCAGGCCCGTGCGTTCCAGCGCCGTGAACAACGCAGCGGCATCGGGCCCGCCGTTGAGTGCCTGGTAAAACGCCAGGTTCTCCTGCGCGGTCAGGTCCAGCTTGATGCCGTCGTGATGTCCGACGTATTGCAACACGGCGGCGTAGTCGCTGCCGAGCGCCCGGGTATCCGTGCCGCACCAACGCACGTCGCCTGCGTCAGGATGCGCAAGCCCGGCCAGCATGCGCAACAGGCTGCTCTTGCCACTGCCATTGGCGCCACGCACATACAACGTCTCGCCCGTCTTCAGCACGCAGTTCAGTTCGGCAAACAACAGCGCGTCATTTCGCGAACATTGCAGCGCACGCAATTCCAGCATGCACGTAGGGGGGATGTTAGGCATGGGTTCCGGACGCAAATTCGGGAACCGGCAGGCTGTTGATCGTGGTTTCGATCCAGTCTTCCGCCAGCGCCGTGATCTCCTTGGCCGAGCGTCCGTCGCTGGCAATGGGCGGACCGATGACCATGCGGATCAGCCCGGGATGCTTGCGAAAGCTTTTGCGTGGCCAGAACCAGCCGGCGTTATGAGCCACCGGGATCACCGGGCGGCCGGTCTCCGCCGCCAGCAGGGCGCCACCCGGCTGATAAATGCCGCGCTGTCCCGGTGCCACGCGCGTACCCTCGGGAAAGATCACGACCCAGATATTCCGTTCCAGCCGTTTGCGGCCGTGGCGAACCAGTTGCCGCAACGCGCGCCCGCCGGCGCTGCGGTCAATGGCAATGGGGTTCAGGGTCGCCAGGCCCCAACCATAGATCGGGATCCACAACAGCTCGCGCTTGAGTACCCAGGCCTGCGCCGGGAAAACCATTTGCAGCGCGAGGGTCTCCCACGCCGATTGATGTTTGCAGAGAATAATCGCGGCCTGCGCCGGGATGTTTTCCCGCCCGACCACTTCGAAGTCCAGGTTGCAGGTAACGCGCAGCCACCACAGGTTGAACGCGGCCCAGCGCGATACCGCTGCGAAACGCAGGTGAAACGGCGCAATCAGCAGTACCAGCCCGAGCAGGGTAAATACCGGAGTTACGGCGGCAAGCCCGGCGTAAAACAGCGTGGCGCGCAGGGCCGACATCAACTGCGGACGGGATCAGTCCCGGTGTGAAAAGCAATCTGCAGCAGCCGGTTCATGCTCAACGGGATTTGCCCGCATCCGCGAGCCACGCCGTCACCGCCGCGCGCAAGTCGTCGTACACCGGGACACCCGCGGGGACCTGTCCGGATTGCTCCAGCCCGCGCCCCTGACCGGTGCGCACCAGGAGTGGCCGCGCACCCACCGCCAGCGCCGCTTCGATGTCGCTCAACTTGTCGCCGAACGCAGGCACGCCGGAGAGGCTTATGCCCAGGCGGCGCGCCAGTTCCTGGAACAGGCCGGTCTGGGGCTTGCGGCACGCGCAGTTGTCTTCCGGTGTGTGGGGGCAGAACAGGATTGCATCGATACTGCCGCCAAACTGGCTCAGGTGCGCGGTCAGCTTCTGATGGATGGCGTTCAACTGTTCCATGTTCATTCGACCGCGGCCCAGCGCCGATTGGTTGGTAATGATCACCACGCGATAGCCGGCGCGATTCAGGCGGCTGATGGCCTCCAGGCTGCCGGGCAATGCGATCCACTCGGCCTCGCTCTTGATATAGTCCGGGGAGTCGGCGTTGATGACGCCGTCCCGGTCCAGAATCGCAATCTGGGTAGTCATCCCTGCTGCAGGCAGGAGATATCCGCGGTGCGCAGGAACAGATCACTCAATTGCGCAAGCAACGCCAGCCGGTTGCGGCGCACCGCCTCATCCTCGCTCATCACCAGCACCTGGTCGAAAAACGCATCCACGACAGTATGCAACGCGGCCAGCGTGGACAGCGTTTCCATGTAGTCATCCCGCGCCAGCAACGGGCGCACCCGCTGCTCCGTTGCGTGCAGTGAAACCATGAGGTCATTCTCCGCGCCTGCGTGCACCAGGCGCTCATTGATTACCGCAGGTGTCGCATCCCCGGCCTGGCGCAGGATGTTGCGGATGCGCTTGTTGGCGGCGGCCAGTGTCGCGGCCTCGGGGCGCCGGGAGAACTCGGTGACGGCGCGCAGGCGCTGGTGAAAATCCAGTGGCCGGGTCGGCCGGCGCGCGAGTACGGCCTCAAATATGTCGGGGCGCGTGCCCTGGTCAAGATAGTATCGGCGCAGGCGCTCCTGCATGAATTCGAATACTGCGGGAACCGCATCAGCGGCCTTCAGTGCGGGCGGAAAATGTTGTGCCGCATTGCGCAGGCACAGTTCCAGGTCCAGGTTCAGTTCGCACTCAATCAGGATGCGCAGGCAGCCAAGAGCAGCGCGCCGCAGCCCGTATGGATCCTTTTCGCCGGTGGGCGGCTGCCCGATGGCGAAGATGCCGAGCAAGGTGTCCAATTTGTCGGCCACAGCCAGTATCCGGCCGGTGCGGGTTGTGGGCAGCGTGTCACCGGCAAAGCGTGGCAGATACTGCTCATCGATGGCGCGGGCGATCTCTTCAGGCACGCCATCGTGCAGCGCATAGTAGCGGCCCATGACGCCCTGTAATTCGGGAAATTCCCCCACCATTTCGGTCAACAGGTCACACTTGGCCAGATGCGCGGCGCGATCCGCTGCCTCCGCGTCGCCCTCCAGTTCCCCCGCCATGAAGCGGCACAGTTTTGCGACTCGCCCCGAGCGATCCGCGAGGGTCCCGAGTTGTTTCTGGTAAATCACCTGTCCCAGCGCCGGCGCGCGTTCCGCCAGGGGCATGCGCCGGTCGCGTTCCCAGAAAAATGCCGCGTCCGCGAAGCGTGGCCGGATCACGCGCTCGTTGCCGCGGCGGATCTGCGCGGGCTCCGTGCTGTCGATGTTGGCGATGGCGATGAAGCGCGGCAGCAGTTTTGCGCCATCCCGATCCAGCACCGGGAAATATTTCTGGTGACCCTGCATCGCCGCCACCAGCACCTCGCGCGGCAATTCCAGGAATCGTTCATCAAATGTACCGCTGATGCTGACTGGCCATTCCACCAGCGCTGCCACTTCTTCCAGCAATGCCGGATCGATCAGCGCCTGCCCGTCCATGGACGCGGCGGCATTGCGGGCCTGTTCCGCTATGAGTTCCATGCGTGCGTCGTAATCCACCAGCACCCGGCCGGTATCACGCAGCAGGCGCACGTAATCCGCCGGCGCCGGTATGGAGAGGTTGCCGGGGTGGTGAAAGCGATGGCCACGGGTTTCACGTCCCGCGGGAATGCCCATGGGCGCGCAGGTCACCACGTCAGGACCGAATAACACCACGACCCAGTGCACCGGCCGTGCGAACTCCGCGTCCCCGCTGCCCCAGCGCATGCGCTTCGGGATCGGCAG
>CAYMXG010000113.1:4610-7259 GCA_964394115.1 uncultured Enterobacteriaceae bacterium
CGCACGCGCAGGATGTAGCGCTGGCGCTCGGTGACCGAGATGGCGCGGCGCGCATCCAGCAGATTGAAAACATGGGATGCCTTCAGCATGTATTCATAGGCGGGCAGGGGCAGGCCATCGTCCACCAGTGACTGGCTCTGTTGCTCGAACTGCTCGAACCACTGGAACAGCAGCGTGGTATCGGCACGCTCAAAATTGAAGCGCGACATCTCCACTTCATTCTGGTGATAGATGTCACCATAGGTGACGGGGCCCGCCGGCGTCTGCGCCCACACCAGGTCATAGACACTGTCCACGTCCTGCAGGTACATGGCGATGCGTTCGAGTCCGTAAGTGATCTCGCCCGACACTGGACGGCAGTCCAGCCCGCCGACCTGTTGAAAATACGTGAACTGCGTGATCTCCATGCCGTTCAGCCACACTTCCCAACCCAGGCCCCAGGCCCCCAGCGTCGGCGATTCCCAGTTGTCCTCCACGAAGCGGATGTCGTTGAGCAACGGGTCCACACCCAGGCTGCGCAGGGAATCCAGATACACCTCCTGGATGTCGGCGGGCGACGGTTTCAGCATCACCTGGTACTGATAATAATGTTGCAGGCGGTTCGGGTTGTCCCCGTAACGGCCATCCGTTGGGCGGCGCGAGGGTTGTACGTAGGCCGCGCGCCATGGCTCAGGGCCGATGGCGCGCAAAAAGGTGGCCGGGTGAAACGTGCCGGCGCCCATCTCCATGTCATAGGGCTGCTGGATCACGCAGCCGCGCTCCGACCAGAAGCGTTGCAGATGGAAGATAAGTTCCTGAAAGGTCATGGGCGCGCGGTGATTTCCGCAAGCAAGTATACCGTACGCAGGGAGATGGGTCGGAGCTTAAGCTCCGACCCCGGACAAACTATTCCGGCAGCTTGATGGGGCTCTCGCCCTTCGGTAACGGATCCCGCACCAGTTCATCCATGCGGCGGGTCAACAGCTCGAATTTGAACTGCGGTATTTGAAATGCCCAGTCCTTGACTGCAGCGTTGTATTTCTCAACCTCTTCCTTCACATCCGCGGCCGGGGTTTCCACTGGCATGGTTTCAGCCGGAATCAGGGGGTCAGAGTCATTGGTCTGATGGTCTCCGAGTTCTGGGATGCCGGTGTTGTCCGGTTCAATGACTCTGACCCCCTGATTCCCGACAGGCGGCGGCTCGTAGGCGAAACTGATCCGCGTCATGGGTTTGTCATCGACACGCGCCGAGATGAGCGTGGCCACCAGTCCGTCGAAAGTGCGCACCGTCATCGTGGCCGCATCCGCCGGCATGGTGACGTTAGCCACGGCCCGGGCGTTTTCCAGGAAAAATGTCTCCAGCACGGTACCCATCCGGCTCAACAGCACCGAAGTTTGCGCCTCCCTGCCCTCGGGCACATCTGCCAGCACCAGGTCAGCGCCTTTCATCTCGCGTGTCATTTTTACGCTGCCGCCATCTGCGTGAGCGACGTGGATGCTTTGCACCCGATCCGGTGAGATGTCGAACAGATCGCGATTGAACCACCTGCCCGCATCCGTGGAGACATCGATCCTGCCTTGCACCAGCAGTGCATTGCCGGCGTCGGGCAGGCGCACGTACAGGGCGGGAGTCTCGGTGCGTGAGGCGCTGCGGCGGGCGCGGCCCACGATCAGCGCAGCCAGGCTGGCGCCCTTGTCGTCCTTAAGTTGCAGCAGAATGGAATTGGAACCGGATTCCTTCAGGTCTTCGACGCCCAGACGCTTGAACATTTTCTTGTTGCTGGTCTTGTCCGCCAGCTTGCGCAACTCGGCCACGCCGATGACGGTGTCACGCACACGATCGATCAGTGCCGGGTAGCCGTCCGCCTCGCGTAGCACCCAGTTGTCGCCCTGGCGCGCAAGGGTGATGGTGCGGTCGTGTCCCTGCACCTGTATCTCGCGCACGTCATTGGCGCGGGCGCGCAAATCCGGGAACAGCAACGGCTTTTCCGCCTGCCGGGTTGGCGCGCGCATGCGCGTCGCCATGATTGCGGTGCCCAGGGCCAGTACCGTGACGACCGCAAAGATGATGAGATTCCGGGATCGCATGCTGCGCTGCTTCAGGCAGTACGACGGGTACGGTACAGACCTGCCCCCAGGGCCAATAATGCGATGAACAACGGCACCAGGCCGATGTTGATGAACTTCAACAGCGAACCCAGCCGCTCGATATTCTTCTGCAATTCATGCTGCACCGCGCGCAGCTCCTTGCGCGTCCTGACCTGCTCGTCGCGGAAGCTGTCAATGGCCCTGGTCTGTTCCGCGTTCAGGATGGCGCCGCCTTCGCCGCCTTCTTTTTGCAGTTCCAGGATCTTCTTCTCGGTTTCCTCCAGCTTGGCCTGCAACGCCTGTTCCTGCTCGCGGAATTGCGACTCCGCTTCGCGCCGTATCTTTTCCACCACTTCGAAAGGCCGCGCCGAGGCGCTGCGGCTGCGCAGGCTGATCAGGTCGGTGCTGCCGGACAGGTTATCGATGGCGTTGACGACAAAATCGGCGTTGTTCGCGATGGCCTGGGGTACCTCCATGCCGTAGTAGCTCTGCGTTCGTACCCAGAACAGGTCATTCAGAATATCGGTGTCCGCCACCAGGATGGCATTCACCTCCGCTTCCTTGACCTGCTCCGCCGCCTTG
>CAYMXG010000114.1:0-7255 GCA_964394115.1 uncultured Enterobacteriaceae bacterium
GGTCACGTCGCCACAGGAGATCTGCGAGGAAATACCCATCAGCGAGGCGGCGGCACGCTGTACCTGGGAATCACGTCAGGCCATCCACCGCATCCTCTCGGGCGCAGATGATCGGTTGCTGGTCATCGCCGGGCCCTGTTCCATTCACGACCCGGCCGCGGCCCTGGAATACGGCGTCTGCCTGAAGAAGCTTGGGGATGAGCTGGCGGGGGACCTGCGCGTGGTGATGCGGGTGTATTTCGAGAAGCCACGCACCACCGTGGGCTGGAAGGGGCTCATCAACGACCCGGACCTGGATAACAGCTTCCATATAAATAAAGGAGTGCGCCTGGCCCGGCAGTTACTGCTGGACCTGAACAACATGGGCATCCCCGCCGGCACCGAATTCCTGGACATCATCACACCGCAATATGTGACTGACCTGGTGAGCTGGGGCGCCATTGGCGCGCGCACCACCGAGAGCCAGGTGCACCGGGAAGTGGCGTCAGGTCTGTCGTGTGCGGTGGGTTTCAAGAACGGCACCGACGGCACGACCCAGATCGCCGTGGATGCCATCCGCGCAGCGTCCGTGCCTCATCATTTCCTTTCCATGCGCAAGGAAGGCAATTCGGCGATCTTCACCACGGCAGGCAACCCGGATTGCCACATCATCCTGCGCGGCGGGCGAGCGCCGAATTACGACGCCGGGAGCATTCATCGCGTCGCGGGAGAACTCTCGGCGGCTGGGTTACCTCCCCGCATAATGGTGGACTTCAGCCATGCCAACAGCCGCAAGCAGCACGAGTTGCAATTGGAGGTCGGCCGGGACGTCGGCACTCAGATCACAACCGGCGAGCAGCGCGTTTTTGGGGTAATGATCGAAAGTCACCTGCTCCCGGGTCGCCAGGATATCGCGCCGGACCGGCCGCTGGCCTATGGCCAGAGCATCACCGATGCCTGCCTGGGCTGGGAAGATACGGTGCCGCTGCTGCGCGATCTGGCCAGGGCCGTGCGCGGCCGGCGCGGCAGGAGTTAGGAGTTAGGGCGCAGGATTCGTCGCGCCGCCAACGCGGCCGAATACAGAACTCCGGCTGCCACCACCATTGTCGCGCCGGACGGCAGATCGGCGGCAAAGGAGACACCCAACCCCAGCGTCGTGACCACGGCGCTGAGCCCCGCACCCAGAAACATCATCCGCGTCACCGAGGTGACAAACTGTGCCGCGGCCGCGGCCGGCAATACCAGCAACGCCATGACGAGGATCAGCCCCACTATCTGGATCAACAAAACCACGGTCAGGGCGACGATGCACAACAGAAAAATGTAGAAGAATTCGACATTGACACCGCGTAGCCGCGCGAACTCCTCGTCAAAGGCCGTGGCCAGGAACTGGCGGTGGAACAGGAGAACGAAAGCGATGATCAGCGCGTCCAGCGCCGCCATCAACACCAGGTCGGTTTCCGTCACCAACAGTATGTTGCCGAACAGGTAGCTGGTCAGGTCCACGGCGTAACCCGGGGTGCGTGCGATAAACAGGATGCCCACCGCCATGCCCACGGACCAGGTGGCAGCGATCAGGATGTCCTCTTCCTGGCGCCAGCGCAGTTTGATCCAGCCGATGAGTACCGCCGCAACCAGTGCGGCGATGATGGCGCCATGCAGCGGGGCCGCGCCGAAATAGTAAGCGATGCCAAGGCCGGCCAGCACCGTATGGGCAATACCGCCGGCGACAAATCCAATCCGTTTAATCACGACATAGGCGCCAATGGTGCCGCAACCAATACTTGCCAGGAGACAAGCGGCCAACGCGTATTGCATGAAGCGGAAATCAGCCAGGGCCTGGAAGAAGTCCATCATGGTTCCGCTCCGGAGGGTCCTGCGTGCCCAGCGGCCCGTTGAGTGTCAGTGCGCATGCAGAATACGGCGCACCGGCGCACCGTACAGTTCCTCGATGGTGCGCCCGGAAATCTCCCCGGTGGCGTGGCATACCAGCGTGCGGTTCAGGCAGCCCACGCGGTCCACGTATCCCGAGATGAACGCAATGTCATGGGACACCACGATGATGGTCATGTGCGCGCTGTACCCGCGCAGCAAGGCGAAGATGTCCTCCTCGGCGCGCACATCAATGTTTGCCGTGGGCTCGTCCAGGATGAGTAATTCCGGCTCACACACCAGCGCCCGCGCGATGAGGGCCCTTTGCAACTGGCCGCCGGACAGCTCGCCGATGGGGGTGTTGCCCAGGGATTCGATCTCCACCGCGCGCAGTGCCTTGCCGGCCCGCACCCGATCCTCGGCACTGAACGGGCCTGCCGTGCGACCCATCCCCAACCTGCCGAGCAACACCATGTGCAGAACGCTGATGGGGAAATTTCGCGTGAACGTGGCAAACTGGGGCACATAGCCGATGCGCTGCCGTGCCAGGCGCGGCTGGCTCCCCAACACCTGCACCTGGCCGCGTTGCGGGTCGAGCAGACCGAGAATGAGTTTTAGTAACGTGCTCTTGCCGGCGGCATTGGGTCCAATCAGCCCGAAGAATTCCCCCGCGGCCACGGAAAAAGTCACATTCTCAAGCACCGGGCTGCGATCATAGGCAAAGCTCACGTTCTCAAACTTCACGGTCTCGGCCATGCCATTCACCGTGTGGCGGCGCCCAGCAGGCGGCCGATGTTGCGCATGTTATCCAGGTAGTTCTCGGCCAACGGGTCAATCTCGACCAGGTCCGCGTCCAATTCCCGGGCCAATGCCCGCACCGGTCCCTGGTTATGCTGTTTCAGGAAAAACACGGTGCGTATCCCGAGGCGGCGGGCCGTGGCCGTGATGTCCGTGAGTGTCTTCGGTCCTGCCTCCTTGCCGCCGGACTCCAGCGCAATCTGCGTCAATCCCTGATCCTTCGCCAGGGGGCCAAGCGCACCATGGGAAATGATGAATTCATTGATGCGCCGATCCTTCAGCAGATAGCGCAGGTCACGATGCAGCATCACCAGCTCGGCGCTGAGCGTGACGTACTTTTGGTCATAAAACTGGCGGTTGGCGATGTCCCGGCTTACCAGGGCCGCGCGCATCAACTCCGCCGCACGCAGGAACCGCATGGGACTGACCCAGACATGGGGGTCGTCATGCCCCTCGATCCGGTCCGACTCCCTGGCAAACTGCCCGCAACATTCGATTACGCGCAAGTCCGGATTCTGTTGCTGTATCTCCCCCAGCCAGGCCTTCTCGAACGGCACGCCTATGCTGAAGTAAAAGTCCGCACCGGCCACCATGGCCATGTGCCTGGGGGTCGGCTCGAAGGTCTCCGGCGCGTGCCCCGGTTCCAGCATCACGTGGACATTCACCCGGTCTCCGCCAATCTGCTCTGCCAGAAACTTCTGCGGCGGGATACTGACGACGACGCGCCGGCCACTTGCTGCAGGTTCAGCGTGCACCGGCGGCACCATTGCCAGCAGCGCGACAAAAAACCCGATGCAGGCGCCGCGACTCATGCGTGCACCCGCTTGCGACGCGCCGGCCGGCAGCCGGCGCAGAGCCCGTGGATCTCGGTGGTCTGTGCATCCACGATGAAGTCCAGCTCCCGTGCACGCTTGCCGAGCCGCAACGAAACACCGGCATCCGCGATCTCCGCGGCCATGCCGCAGACACGGCAGATCAGAAATTGCGCCGATCCGGTGTGGCCGGGTGCGCCACAACCCACGTAGGCATTCATGGATTCAATCTTGTGCACAAATCCCTCGCGGCGCAGAAAATCCAGGGCACGATACACCGTAGGCGGCGCCGCCCGGCGCGGCTTGTTGTGAAATCTATCCAGGATTTCATAGGCCTTTATCGGCTCGTGACTGCGCCAGACCAGTTCCAGCACGCGCCGGCGTACTGCGGTAAGGCGGGAACCGCGCTCAGCGCAAGTACGTTCCGCACACGCCAGCGCCGATGCCTGGCAACGGGCATGCCGGTGATTGGAGCGCGGGAACGGAGAAACAATGTGCGAGATCGACATGGTTCGGCTGACTTGCGCTGTGTAGCGAATGGGATGTTATAGTATAACATTCCGTCACGGGCACTTCATGTTCGCGCGAAGAATTCAGGCTGTTGTACTTCTATTGCTGCTTTTTTCAGCGCAGCTACTGGATAGCGTGCATGGTATCAGCCACCTGGTTCAGGCGGACGATCAGGTCTGCAGCCAGTGTCTGCATAGCAGGCCGAAACAGCACGCGACGTTGTCGACGCAGGAACTTGCGTTGTCCGAGCCGGGCGCCTGCGAACCGGTCTGCGTCTACGTTGATTTTTCTTCCCCCGCACTTCGACTCTCCCCGCAGCCCCGCGGTCCCCCATTGGCAGGCTGAATCTCCCGGGCGGACGCTGATCCGCCCACCGGGAATGCCGGTCCGTGATCGGGCCCGCTTGCAGTCATTACCAGTGTTTTTTGGAGAGCCGTCATGCCGTACACACCTGCAATAGCTGCATGGGTATTTGCATCCGTCGTGATATTTGCGTTCGCCCCGGCGCGGGCGGAACACGCGCACACCCTTGGGGAAGTGGTCGTCACCGCGCGCCCCATCGGATCGCGCGACGTGGCCCACATCCCGCAACCGGTGGACGTGCTGAGCGGAGAGGAACTGCAGGAGAAACTCGCTTCGTCCCTGGGTGAAACGCTGTGCCGGGAACCCGGCGTATCCGCCAGCGACTTTGGCCTGGGCGCGGGCCGGCCGGTGATCCAGGGCCTGGGCGGAAGCGGGTGCGCATGCTCGAGAACGGCATTGGCTCCCTGGAGGCATCCACGGTCAGCGCCGACCAATGCACATATGCCCACCCGCTTTACAGGCGATGCCCGCTACAACTCCGCAATGGGCGAGCGGATGGTGGCGATGCGCGCCGATGGCCGGCTGGATGAAGTGCTCGGCTTGCATTTTGATGCGCTGCACCGCGACACCGATGAATATGAAAGCGGGGACGCGCATAACCAACAACGAATGGGAAGGCCGGACCGAATTCCGGCACGTTCGAGATCGGCTCGCTGCATCTGGACGCGGAGCCGGCACACAACGTGGATCTGAGCCTGCGGCGCAACGAAGGCCGCTGGACCTGGACCCTGAATTTGTTCGTCAACAGCATTTCGGATTTCTTTTTCCAGGAATTCTCCGACCAGAACGGTGACGGAATTGCCGACCTGGTTGATGCGGAAGGCCTGCCTAGCGGCGAGTTTCAGCGCATTTTTTACCACCAGACCGCGGCCCTGGAAGCCGAAACCGGCGGGTACGTGATTTTGGACCTTGGATTGCGCCGGGAGCTGGCATGGGCCGGCACGGATTCCACCATCTACCTGCGTGGCACCAATCTCCTGGATGAAACGGCCAGGCGCCACACTTCGTTCCTGAAAGACCGGCCACCACTGCCGGGCCGGGCGGCGATCGTGGGGGTCAGCCTGTCATACTGACCGGCGGCGGCGTAACGCGGGTTATAATTCACTGATGCCGACGGAAACCGCCACCCGTACACCTGCGTTTGACCAGTCCCTGGACGCAAAGGGACTGAACTGCCCGCTGCCGGTATTGCGCACGAAAGTAATGTTGAATCGCATGCAGCCCGGGCAGGTGTTGCGCGTGGAGGCAACCGATCCCCATGCCACCATAGACTTCCAGGCCTATTGCGCCCGTACCGGCCACGAGATTCTCTCCATCTCCGAAAGCGGCGATGTCATCACGTTTATCATTCAACGCGCCGCTGCACCGGCGACGATCTGACTTGCCCTGAATCCTACCCCATCTGGGGTATTTCGAAGCGCAATGGTAGCCGTGTAGTATTGTGGTCGCAGGCAATTCAAGCAAAGGGACTGACTTATGACTGCGGAAAGCATACTCGTTGTCGACGATGACCGGACCATCTGCAAGGTTCTGGAATTGCAGCTGGGCCACCTGGGCTACAAGGTGATCGGCAGCGCAAGGACGGCCAATGAAGCCCTGCGCATGGTGCGGACACACGATCCGGACCTGGTGTTGATGGATATCAACCTCGGCCGGGGCGGCGATGGCATCAACACGGCGGATGTGATTCGCAAGGAATACAGCGTCCCGGTGGTTTACGTCACGGCATACGCGGACGAGGAGACTCTGGAACGCGCCAAGAAGACCCTGCCGTTCGGGTATGTGAACAAGCCGATTCGCAATACCGACCTGCGCACCGCCGTCGCCCTTGCCATTAATCACGCCGAAAGAGTTGAGGAAGAGGCGGCCACCTATCACGGCAGTGACACAGCCTGGCACATGCAGTTCAGCGCCTCTGCGGATGGCGAGATCAACCGCCTCACGCAGCCCGAACGGACAGCGCTACGTCAATCCGGACACGAGTTGCTGGAAGAACTGCTGCCGGCGGACCACGGGCGCCTGATTCAGAACTGTGTCAACGCCCGTCGCGAACAACTGATCACGACACGAACCGGCCAACGCACCTATTCCTGGGAGTACCGGCCGATAAATCGCGGAAAATCCGTCCGTATCCGCGTTACGGACATCACCGCGCATGCCCAGATGGTCAGCAACAACGTGCAACAGGCGACCCTGTCCGAGGCCCTGGATCACCTGGCCACGGGCGTGATCTTCGTAAATGAAAACCTGAAGATATTCCACAGCAATGAGGCCGCCGAGCAGATCCTGGCCAAGGGTTCAGAGCTGCTGATCCGGGACGGCCTGCTGTGCTGCCGGACTGCGGATCGCACCGCGCATTTGCAGCGTCTGGTATTGCAGGACTCCAGTTCCACCTTTAGCATGGAGCGCGGCGGTGAATTGCCGCCGCTGCATCTGCTGGTTTCACCGTTGCATTCACACCGCGAGAATTACGGACGCAACCTGCCCATTTCCATTGTCTACATTTTCGAGTCGGCAAAAAACTCCCAGCGTATCGAGGATGTCATCCGCTCGCTCTACAACCTGTCTCCGAAAGAGGCGCGAATTGCCGCGAAGCTGGTGTTGAATCCGGAACTCAAGGACGCCGCGCAGGCGATGGGAATTACCTACAACACCGCGCGCACGCACCTGAAACGCATCTATGCGAAAACCAACGTAAACCGCCTTTCGGCGCTCGTGCATATGATTGTCACCGGCCCGGTCGGGCTGCTTATCCACGCCACCGAGTAAATCTCCCACCAGATTACGGTGCCGGCCGATACGGCGTTGAAACCCGGCGCCTAATCCCCGGCTGGCCGAATTTCAAAGGTATGCGAAATTGCTGCCATTTTGCCCAGCATGATGGTCGCTGAGCAATATTTCTCCGCCGAGAGTGCTATTGC
>CAYMXG010000115.1:0-7217 GCA_964394115.1 uncultured Enterobacteriaceae bacterium
AAAAGGATGCCGCCGAGGTAACTCTCCGTAATCAGGTACGGCCGGAGTCCGGCGCGATCCAGCACCGAAATGGACGCGCCATGTCTGCCCCATTGCGCGGCCACATCGTGCAAACGCCGCAGCCCATTGTTGTCGGCCGCCACCTGCAGAATGCCGCAGGCCCTGAGATCGGCGTTGATACCGTGCCGGCGCACCAGCGTCGGCACCAGGGCGGCAGCCTGTACATTAAAGGTATTAAGTCGCGCCCCGGCAGCAGGGCCGTGGATTGCCTCCACCTGCACCGGCGTCCTGCCCACCCATCCGGGGAGCCACTGCCCTGCATTGCGCCCGGAGGCGCCAAAACCCGGGGTCCTCGCCTCCAGCACACAAGCGTCCAGTCCCACTTCACGGCAATGCAGCGCGGTGGAGAGTCCGGTGAACCCGGCGCCGATGATGACAACTCCTGTTTCCGTGTCACCCGCCAACGCCGGGCCGAAGTCTGTGAGTCCCGGTGTGCAGTGGTGCCAATAGCCCGCGTCGTCTGGTGGGCCGGGCATGACCCCGGCACTAGCCACCCGTTTCTTCCAGGTGGCAGCGAAAAATGGCGCGCCAGGCCAGGGAGGAATCGAAATCCTCGATATAGCGCGTGATGAATCCATTCTCCACGTCGAACCAGAGGAAGTAAGTGTTGTTATAGGGCATGCCGAGCGTGTTCGATCCGCGCCCCCGGGCCAGCACGACCACGGATCGGCCCTCGGTGATGTACTCCAGCGGGACCAGCCCATGGCCTTGCGCACGACCCATCAGCGGTGAGGCTACCGGCAGGAACTCCTCAAGCACCGCGCGCATGCCGCGCCATGTCCCCGACAGTGGCGTCTGGCCGGTGACCACGAATTCCACATCGTCGGAGAACGTGCGATAGGGGTTAATCTGCTCACCATGAAACACTGCACGCAGGTCGGCAAAGAACTGCTGTACAACCGCCACGCTGCCTGCGGTGGTGTTCTCAGACATCAGGCACAAACCGCCGGCGGTACAGAGCCAGTTCAATGAGACTGGTGTCGGGAAACAGCACCATTTCATGAATTACCCCATCCGTGATGGAGAATACGCAGCCGCACAGGCGGCCTGATTCGTTGAATTGCGTGCCCGCCACGGTGCGTCCGGAGATATTCAGCAATGCCGCGACCCGCGCGCCGGTTCCAATCAACTCATTGATATTGACCGTCAGCGACGCTATCACCACGCGCGCGGTGTCCACCAGGATGCCGCGGATCAGACCGACCCCGGGGTAGCGGCCAGATAATGGCGTGGTGCCGTTGATGGTCACCACCACCCCATCGGACAACAATGCCCAGGGATCGGCGCCGGAATTCAGGCGCGCGATAAAATCGCACACCACATCCTTGGGATTGCAGTCCGCGCCCGCTCCCACATCAGTACCGTGCTTTGAGCGTCAGACCCCACTCCTCGGGAGGACCAAAAGTCGAGTCCGCCGTGCCGAAGGAGCCGTAGGCCTGCAGTCCATTGGTTCGGTAACGCTTGTCACCCAGGTTGGTGCCGAAGACTGTCAACTCCCAGCGCTCGTCGATGGTTCTGAACCGGGCATGGGCCCCCAGTAATGAATAGTCATCCTGGGCCAGCAGTGGCGTATTGGGCACTTCATTGAAATACGAACTGCGATAACTCAGATCCCCACCCAGGGTGACTGAACCCATCGTACCCATGGGAATGTCGTACTCAACCACCAGATTTCCGGTCCAGGCTGGTGTCTTCGGGAGGCGGCTATCCAGAGTTACCGTGGCCCCCGGCGCCAACTCGGTGAATCGGGCATGGGTATACCCCAACCCACCCCGGATCAGCAGCGGCTCGAAGGGTTGCGCCACCACTTCCAGTTCCAGACCCTTGATGCGCGCCTCACCGGCATTCTCGGTCACCACCGCAATGATCCCCTGCACCGCAACCACGCTGGTCAACTGGATATCGGTGTAGTCGTTGTAGAATCCGGCAAGATTGACTAACAGACGGTTGTCAAACCACTCTGATTTGATACCGGCCTCGTAGGACCACACATATTCCGGATCGAATGCGCCGATTTCAGCCAGAGAGGTGGCCCGCCCGTTGAAACCACCGCTTTTGAAACCGCGTGAAGCCGATATATAACCCATCATGTCCGGCGTCACCTGGTATTCCATGCCCACCCGCGGCGTAAAGGCGTCCCAGGATTCTGAAACGGAATTCTCCGGGATCGTCACCACGCCGGAGGCATTGCGCGCCAGCATGGTAGTGAACTTCTTGTGCTCCGAGGTGTAGCGGCCGCCACTGGTCACGCTCAGTTTGTCCGTAAATTTGAACGTGCCCTGCGCGTATCCGGCATAGCTGTCGATATCTATGTCGTCGAATATGGAAAGGTCGAAATCCAGGGCGACGTTGAAGGGATTACCCGCACCACCGGCGCATGGCAACAGTACGCCGGGCGGTGGCGGGCAGGTTACACCCGGCACCAGCGGCAAAAATGCACCTGGCAACGCCTCCAGGGCGTCGAACAAACCTCCGCCCAGCACCACGTCGAACTGATCGCTGCCGTTCTCATGCATGTAGAACACCCCGGCCACCCAATTCAGGCGATCATCGAAGTGGGTGCCATTGATCTGCAGTTCCTCGCTGATGGCATCGTGCTCGTTGTCATTCGTGGTCTCCAGATACCGGAACGGTGAATGGTCCTGATCCTGGCCGAATGTCGCCTCTTCGTCCCGGTACGCGGTGATGGATTTGATGGAGAGGGCGTCAGACAGCTCCTTGGTGACGTTCAGCGACACTCCCCACATGTCCAGATTGCTGTGATTTGGTCCCGTGCTCTGAGATTCCCTCCCTGTGGTGATAAACCGGCCATCGTAGACACTGCCCGGGCCATAAGTCGGCGCGACCAGGAAGTTCCATAGCCCCAACACCGGGTCGGTGGTGCGCACATCCACCAGTTCATTGGCAATGGCCTGCTCCCGGCGCCGGACATAGTCGCCCGAGAGCAGCACGTCCCAACCCTCGCCGGGGGTCCAATTCAGCAAGCCGCGGAAACCATCGCTGTTTACATCGCCGGTGTCCTCGCCATCCTCGTTCACATGATCCACATAGCCGTCCTGATTGCGGCTGGAGAACGTCAAGCGCCCCTTGAGTTCGTTCTCAATCAGGGGCACATCCACGCTGACCTTGCCGTCAATGCGATCACGGCTGCCAAAGGTGAGGCTCCCCACCGCGCCGAACTCATCCGCCGGACGCTGGGAGGTGATGTTGAGCGCTCCGCCAATGGTGTTTTTCCCATACAATGTCCCCTGCGGTCCGCGCAGCACCTCGATCCGCTCGATATCCATGAGATCCATGATGGAACCCACCACGCGGGGCAGATATACCTCATCCACGTAGATGCCCACGCCCGGGTCCGAACTGAACAGGAAATCCACCTGCCCGACGCCACGGATAAACAACTGCGAATTAAATGAGCCACCGGTGTTGCCGGTGCCCGGGTCAAAAATGACATTGGGCGCGAAGCGGGTGATGTCGGTAAGGTCGTCGAGACCTGGTTTCTGCACCTGGTCTACGGTGAAGGCAGTGATGGATACCGGCGTCTGCTGCAACGGCTCCTCGCGCTTGCGCGCCGTGACGATGACCTCTTCCAGTTCGGCCCAGGCCACGGAGTCAAACAGAAACAGCCCGGCCAGCAGCGCTCCGATGAGCAGCTTGATGCGTGAGTGACGACCGGATCCGATTGCAGGTTCAGCGTGTGCGTACGTCATATGAATTCCCCCCAGTATTTCGCAACTTTCGATTTACCCCCGTCATTGCGGCTTCCACATTCATCAATTGTTCATTCCCAATCAGGCCGCCGGCCTCGGCAGAGGCAGGTCACCCACCGGATCCAGACAAAGTATCTCCTGCATGCCACCCTCCACGGTCACTGGCGCGGGCATCGGGCTGCTGGCGGAACACACCATGCCTTCCGGCGTGAAGATGATGTCACGCAGGAAGATGCCGCGCGTCGGCAATGGATAGGCAATGAAGCGTTCTTCCTGCGGCAGGAACCGGAACATCCGATCCGACATGTTGGCGGTGATCCACACTTCCTGAGTCTTCGGATCCACAGCCAGTGCGTAGGGCGCTTCCACCGCTCCGGGCGACAGCGGCGGGATCGTGTAGGTCTTGTACTCCATGCGTTTCGTGTCCAGTTTCACCAGCCGGCCCTGGCCGTAGTCCGGGATCCACAACGTCCCGTCCTTTGCAAAGCGCATGCGCCGCGGACCCACCACCGGCGGCGTGAAGCTTTGCAATGCAAATGTCTCTCCGTCAATGCGGCCAATACGATTGGCAAGCATGGAGCTGTACCAGACGCTGCCATCCACCGGGTTAACGTCAATACCGTAGGGCGCGTGCGTCGGTATTTCCGGTCGATCTGCATCGGGCGGCAGATCGATGACCTTCATCCGGCTGGTGTTGGTATCGAACATGCCGACCTGGTTGGTGAAACTGATGGTGAACCAGACGCGCCCCTTGCGGTCGAAGCGCAACGTATGCGGATAGAGGGAATTGCCGCCAATGTCATGGCCCACGTAAGTGCGCGCCACCGGATCGAATTCGCCAATTTGCGCGCTGATGGTATCGGTGGTGTAAAAGTGCCCATTCGGCCCTTCCTGCAGACTGTGCGGGCCGCGCGGTACTGTCATTCCCAGCGGCGTCCGGTTTCCCGTCAGCTTGAAGAACCTGCCTCCCTGGGGCATGCCGTCACCGGGGATAGAGTAGATCTCGGTTTCATTGGTCCTCGGATCCGTGATGAAGATTTTATCGGTGCCCTGATCAACGGTATAGAACTTGCGATCCACGGAATGGAGCTCCACGTCGTGGGCGATGACGCCGGTGGGAAGCTTCCACTGAATGATCCGGGCGGGCAGGATGCGCGGGTCCACGACCAGGTCCTGGCGCGGGGTAACGGGTTTGCCGTCGAAACTGGCGGCCAATATCCCGGCATAACGATCGATTCGCGCCTTGTCGGTCACGCCGTAGAAGCCCAGCATCCTGGTGACGATCTGCTGCCACAGTTCCACTGGCCGCTGCGTCCGCGTGAAGGCGTTGCCAATCTGGTGGCAGGTCAGGCATTCCACCTGGAACCACTGTTTTTCCAACGCCGTGGGAAACTGGATGCGCGCGAAATGCGCGCTGGCGGAGAGACTATCGGAGACAGCCTGCGGATCAGTCAACGGGTTCAGTACAAACGCCTGGCTTGACCCGTTGCCCACTTGCAGTTCCACCGTGGCATCGGCGAAGTACGGGCTGCGCGCCCGCAGGCCGGCCTTGCCCTGCTGCCGAGTCTTCAGGGTGAAGCGTCCGCCACTGCCCACATAGACGGATTCCACGAACAGGCCGTCGCTCCGGGTCAACGTCACCAGTGCACCCATCAGCGCCCGCCCGTCCGCCGCTTTCACGGTACCGGTAATTTCGGCGCCCGTTGCGGCGCCCGCCCCCAACAGGCACAGGCCGGCCAACAACGTTCGGGTTGCCTTCAACATCCCCTGCCACCCTCCATTCACAACAAGCCTTCGCCCTTCAACCATGCGTAACTGTCCTGCAGGCACAGCGCCAGCGGCACCCGCCGATAACCCAGCTCGCGCTCCGCCTTGTCCGTTACCACCCGGTTGTCCCGGCACAGGATATCCGCCATCTCCGGCGTCATATCCGGGTCGGTGCCGCGAATGGTTGCAACCAATGCAGCGACACGCGCCATACTCTTGAATACGAAACCCGGCACCACGGGCGCCTTCAACTCCACGCCCATCATGCGCGCCATCTCGCGAAAGATGGTGGCAAAGGACACATGTTCGCCGTTCAGGATGTAGTTCTCGCCGGTGCGGCCCCGCTCCACCGCCGCAATGTGCGCCCGCGCCACCTCGGCGACATGATTGATCGGTACTGACCCCGGCGGGATCAGCGCCAGTTTGCCGGCCTTGATGACGCCAAATACGCTGCCCCAGACACTGGTGTCATAGGGTCCAAACACCGCGCAAGGGTTCATGATCACGGCGGATAATCCCTCCCGGACACCCTTACGCACCTCTTCTTCGGACAACCATTTGCTGCGTTCATAGTTGATCCATGAATTCATCGCCGTACTCTGCGACTGCTCCGACAATGGCCCGTCCTGACGGGCATAAGCCGACGCGGTGGAGGTGAACACAAACCGTTTTGCGCCCCGCTTGCGCGCCGCATTTACCACGTTGCGGGTGCCCGTCACATTGGTGGCGGTCTGGGTCGCGTCGTGGGCGGACCATGAACTGGTGTCCGCTGCCACATGAAACACCGCGTCCACCCCCGCGGGCATCGCCAGTTCCAGGGAAGCGGCATCTTTCAGGTCACCGGCCTTGAGCTTGACCGGATGGCGGCGCAGGTATTTGAGATCCGACGACGCGCGATGCAGGCACGTAACGTCCCATCCCTGGCTTACCAACTCATTGACCAGGTTGATGCCCACAAACCCGGTCCCGCCTGTCACAAATGCAGTTTTCACTTCACCCCCCGCTGTCCGCAGGGGAACCTAGCACCGCGACTACAGAGGATGCTTGGAGGAAATTCAGTTTCCAGCCTATTTTTGCTGTCCCGAACCCGCGTGGAAAAATATGTGCTTTAATTGCTGCCCACGCGCATGCCGGCAGGTAGCGTGCATTACATCGAGGACTTCACATCCATGTCCGCAGCGCCAGAGACCGTGATCCAGCCCCGCCCTGCGCCGGAGTTGCCGGAAAACAACCCGGTCCAGCGCCTCAGCAATCCGGTTCCGTCGGAGGGCCAGGATGGGAAATTCAGCCAGTCGTGGTTTCCCATTTGCCTGTCGGAGCAGCTCGCGGTGGGCGACGTGCGTGGCGAGGCCTTCCTGGGTGGAAAGGTGGTCGTGTATCGCGGCGCCGACGGCGTCGCCCGCGTCATGAGCGCGTACTGTCCGCACGTGGGTGCCGATCTTTCACTGGGCTGTGTCATCGAGAACCGGCTGCAGTGCGCCTTTCATCAATGGGAATACAACCCGCAGGGCGTCTGCGTCAAAACCGCCATCGGCGACCCGCCACCGCCCACGGCGCGCCTGTTCAAGTTTCCGACCCTGGAGCACTACGGGGTCATCTGGGCCTTCAATGGCAATACACCACTGTGGGACCTGCCGTACTTCGATCATGCTTCCGACGATGTGCGCTACCGCTGTTACC
>CAYMXG010000116.1:0-7184 GCA_964394115.1 uncultured Enterobacteriaceae bacterium
GCCGCAGGCCTTTTTTGATCGCCTGCGGGACGGCGGCATCCACGTGCTTGAATTCAATCCGGTGAATCCGCTCACCGGCAACAAAACAGAATGGCTGCTCAACAACCGCGATCATCGCCGGCAACTCGTGGTTGATGGCCGCACCGCATTCGTCGGCGGGATCAATATCAGCGACAAGTACTCCAGCACCCCCTGGCGCAGCCGCACGACGAAAAAGGGCAACCAGAAAACCGGTTGGCGTGACACGCATATCCGTATCGACGGGCCGGTGGTTGCCGAGTTCCAGAAACTGTTTATCGAGACCTGGGCCCGGCAGCAGGGCGATACACTGGCCGAGCGCGGCTATTTTCCCGCGCTGACGACACAGGGTGACGAAATCGTGCGCGCCATTGGCAGCACGCCCCGCGTCCCCGGCGCCGCTGGAATGGCCGGCGCGAACGTGGCGCCGGCGACAATCGATTCCCCGAGCCTGCTCTACCTGACATTGATCTCTGCCATCAGCCAGGCGGAACAGGAAGTGCATCTCACCATTGCCTACTTTGCGCCTGATCCGCAATTGCTCAAGGCCCTCACCGACGCAGCGCGGCGTGGCGTCGACGTCAAACTCGTCTTGCCGAGCTATTCCGATTCCTGGGCCATCTTCCACCTTGGCCGATCCTTTTACACCGAACTCCTGCATGGCGGCGTCAGGATCCACGAGCGCCGCGGCGCATTAATGCATGCCAAGACAGCTTGCATTGACGGAGTCTGGTCCACGATTGGTTCCACCAACATGGACTGGCGCAGCTTCCTGCATAACGACGAAATCAATGCCGTCATTCTGGGCCGCGGCTTTGCCGCGCAGATGGAGGCTATGTTCGCCGAGGACCTGGAGGAATCCGAGGAAATTGCGCTGGCGAAATGGAAACAGCGGCCGTTGTCCGACCGCATGAAGGAGCGCGCTGCGCGCATCGGGGCGTACTGGCTTTGAACTGAATGAAAGCGCTGCGCCTGTTGTCGCTGAATATTGAAGGCGGGCTGCACTCCTCCCGCTACCGGCACTACGTGACCCGGGCCTGGGGACATGTGCTGCCGTCGCGGAGCAAACGCATCAACCTGGAACGCATTGCCGCGCTGGCCGGCGGCTACGATTTCGTGGCGGTGCAGGAGGCCGATGCGGGCAGCCTGCGCACCGCCGACCTGAACCAGGTCGCCCATCTCGCCGAGCGCGCCGGTTTCAGTCACTGGCATGCCGCGGTGACGCGCGATCTGCGCCCCTTTGCGCGCCATTGCCTGGGTTGCCTGTCGCGCTGGCCGCTGGAGCACGTGAAGTACCACGCCCTGCCCGGCTTTCTGCCGGGCCGCGGCGCGCTCGAGGTGGAGATCCGGCCGGACGGATATGAGCCAATGCGACTGATAATCGTGCACCTGGCGCTGGGGCGACGCGCGCGGGCACGGCAACTGCATTTCCTGGCGGGATTGGTCAGCGATCGCATCGAAACCATCTTGCTGGGGGATTTCAATTGCGACGGCGCCGAACTGGGTGCACACCCCGGCCTGCGCGTTGCCGCCCTGCGTGGCGTGCATTGCCAGCACACGTTTCCAAGCTGGAGACCGACGCGGTCACTGGACCACATCCTGGTCTCGCCCGGCGTGGAGGTCGTGAGCGATACCGTGCTCGGTGAGCGATTGTCGGATCATCTGCCTGTCGCGGTCGAGATTCGCCTCCGTAAGCATCCTTAAGCGAGTCAACGCACCGACCGCCGCCGCCAATGGGGCCAGACTGCCGCATGGGTTGGGAATCTTCCCAAGTTCAGCCCACAGAGGTAGTCCCAATGAATATGACATCAAGATTCTCAGTCAACACACTTGCCCTGGCCATGCTGCTCGTGCTGAGCGGCTGCGCAGGCATGTCGGAAACGAACAAAGACACCGCCTATGGCGCGGCCGCAGGCGGCGTTGCAGGTGCAGTCCTAACCGGCGGCAGCCCGCTCGGAACCGCAGGCGGCGCGGCAGTCGGCGGCCTCATTGGCCGTGCGATCGGCGAGGAAATCGAAGACGACAAGAAGTAAGCTCCTTTCATCAAGTCATTAATCAAGCCCGCAGCCCTTTGGCGCACCCCGGATTGGGCAACCTGTCGCAAGACCGGTTGTTCCGGAAAAGGTGGCCCGAGTGCTGCGGTTTCCTTTTGGGGCGGGCGCGGCGCCTTGGACCACCACAACCCGATGATCGACGGGCAGTGACTCGCCCAAGCCTGCCTCGCGGCCAGCAACCAGCCGTTCACCACACCCCCCGTGTGTTCGTACGTTACCGCACAGATGCTCGCGCACAAGACGGAGATAATTCTCTGCACCTCATGTCCCATAAAAGACCTGAATTCCCAAACATCCGGAGAGCAGAAGAACAATTTTTCGCCACCACACCTGATGCAGTTCGTAGCGGGTGACGCGTTCACACCCAAGCAGGAGTAAGAAAACATGAAACACAACTTTATAAAGATTGGTTTTGCCCTGGTGTTGTTGGCGGTCATGTCCGGATGCGCTTCGCAACCCGGCAAGATCAGCGACAGCGTCAACCCGTTCTGTACGTTAGCCGGCGCGGCGGTCGGTGGTGGCGGTGCTGCCGCAATCACGCTCGCTGCCGGCCCCATCGGCGCCGGAATGTTTGTCGGCGCATTGCTCGGAACCCTGGCCTGCTCGGAAGATCCGGCGCCACCGCCCGTGGCGGCCGCACCCGCCCCGGCAGCACCGGCGCCAGTGCCTGCTCCGGAACCGGACAGCGACGGTGATGGCGTCATAGACAGACTGGATCGGTGTCCGGATACGCCACGCAGCCAGGCGGTTGATCAGTGGGGCTGCCCGGATATCCTGCTTACTATGACCGGCGTGAACTTCAAGTTCGATCGCTCGGACATCCTGCCGGAGTCGGAAACGATATTGAACCAGGGTGTCGACTCGTTGAAAAAGGCCGGGTCGGTCGATGTTCGCGTCGTAGGTCATACCGACAGTGTCGGGTCGGATGCCTACAACCAGAAGTTGTCGGAACGCCGTGCCAATTCCGTGCGCGACTACCTCATCAGCCTCGGCATTTCAGGCTCGCGCCTGACTACCGACGGCAAGGGTGAGAGTCAGCCGGTCGACACTAATAACACGGATGAAGGTCGCTATCAGAACCGCCGCGTTGAATTTCACGTGGTTGGCAGTGGGCGCATGGCGCCGGCCGCCCTGCCGCAGTCAAATTCATCCGGCGCTGACTGGAGACGTCTGGATCAAACAGTGATCTATTATGGACGCTAGTCGGTAATTCACACCCGGCAACAGCAGTGTTTGTAAAAAGCACACCGGCCAAAAGGCCGGTGCGCTTTTTTTATGTATCGGGAATCCTTCCTTCGTCGCCCGGGTACCTAGTCCGCCCTGGCCAGTCGCCACTGCCAGACAACAAACAGCGGGGCACCGACAATCTCCAGCGCGGTAAAAGCAATGAACGGCACGGGCGGCATGCCGGCAAAAGCCATGGACAGCAGTCGGCCGACGCCACCGAGAAAGATCATGCCCCACACGGCGCGAAACAGGGTCGTTTCCTTGTCGATGTTCGGCAGGAGCCAGTAAACCCCCAATCCCAGCCCCAGCCAGACGCCGCCGAAAAACCGGAGATTGCTGTCCAGCAATGCATTGGCAGGCAGGTTGGCTGAGGCGTAAATCGGGTCGCTCAGCCCGAACATGCCAATGATGCCGGTCAGAACCGGGATCGCGCCAAGGATTCCAGTGGCAATCTGAAGGTGACGTTTGATCATGGAGCCGGGCCTGGCACCCGGTTAAGTATCTGAAGAATGTCTGCGTAATTCCCCTCGGTCGCGACAGACAGAGGCGTGTAGCCGAAGTTTGATTTAATGGTCGGGTCCGCACCGGCATCCATCAACATTTGTACAATAGCCACGCTGTAATGGACGATAGCCCGCGTTAAGGCTACCTCACCAGCGCTGGTCTTTGCATTCACATCCGCGCCATGTTCGATCAAGATTTTGACCATTTCGGGTTGTTTGTTTTCTGCCGCCCAGAAAATCGGAGATTGACCGCTTACATCGGCCAAGTCCGGATCGGCTCCTTGCTCCAGCAAGTAGGTTGCGATGTCAACTTGCTTATTGATTGCAGCTACCAACAGCGCGGTTTGTCCGCCCTCACGTTTCTCATTGATATCCGTGCCGGCGGCAATTCCGGCCTTAACTCCGGCAAGATCTCCCTGCTCCGCGGCCGCGATTAAACTGATTTTTTTCCAGGGCGGATTATCACAGGCAACCAGGGACAGAAGGACGAGACAGCAGGGAAGCAGGGAGGATCTCATGTTGGACCCTGTGCCAGCATGCCTAGAGGATCGGGCTGATGATCCTCTCGACTCGCGGCAGCCAGTTCCCGGTGATGTTTGCCGAGACCAGGATCCGGTGCGCATGCCCGATGATGAGATGACGGGGCACGAAGCCGATGAAGCGTGAGTCCACGCTGTTATTGCGATTGTCACCCAGCATGAAATAGTGTCCTGCCGGCACTACCACCGGGCCGAACGTTCCCTGGGTGCCGCCATGCTGCAGGAACTGGACCGTTCGACTGCTGCCGGCGACGCGCTCGGTCGCGCGCGTGGCGGACACTGCGAGCCCGCGGCCAACGCGTTCAGCCACTTGAATGCTGTCCGAGTACGCAGCCGACTCGTTGTTGATGTACAGGATGTCGTTCCGCATCTCAACGATGTCGCCCGGCAAGGCGACCAGGCGTTTGATTAGCCTGGTGTTGTCTCTCGGTGAATGGAAGGTGACGACATCGCCACGCTGTGGATCGGCGAGCCTGGCCAGGGAAATGTCCGTCAGCGGGATTTTGAAATCGTAGGCAAGACGGTCCACAAGGACCACGTCGCCTTCAAGCAGCGTGGGACGCATCGAACCTGATGGGATCGGATTCCAGTCCGCGATGGCGGTGCGGAAGATGCCAATGCAGAGAACGAACACCAGAAACCCGCGGTTGTTATCCAGCCACTGCTTCATTGCTGCCTCTTTGCATTGAATTTCACCCGCACTTCGACTCCCCGCAACTGAGGCAGGTCAGGCAGCCGTCCATGTAGATGACCGCCTTGGTCATGCACTTGCTGCACAGCGTGGCACTGGAAGGGAAACCGTTATCGTCGCCGCCGACATCGCTGCCCGTACGCTGCTGTGCCTCAGCCAGCTTTTCCGCCACGAATTTGCTGCGGTGCTCGTCCAGGCCTTCCTTCTTCAGGATGCCTATGGAGATGAGGTGCCGTTCCAGCACATCGCCGATCTCGCCCACCAGTGACGGCATGAACTTGCCACCCTTCTTGTAATAGCCGCCGCGCGGGTCGAACACGCTGTGCAATTCCTCCACCAGGAACGTCACATCGCCGCCCTTGCGGAACACCGCCGAGATGATGCGCGTCAGGGCCACGATCCACTGGAAGTGGTCCATGTTCTTGGAGTTGATGAAAATCTCGAACGGACGGCGCAGTTCATGCTCCGTGCCTGGGTTCAGCACGATGTCGTTGATGGTGACGTACATGGAATGCTCCGATGTGGGCGTGCGGATCTTGTAGGTGGAGCCGGTCAGCGTGGGCGGCCGCTCCAGCTTTTCGTGCATGTGCACGACGTTGTCGGTGCGGTCGGTCTCCATTCCTGCCGGCGCGGCGGTGTCGCGGACTTCAACGCCGGTGATTTTGCTTTCGATCTTCTTGACCATTGTTACACCTCGCTGGATTCCGCCCCGGTTTTCACCGGGGTGGCGCTCCGGAATGACAGACTCTCAGTACTTCCCAAAATACCCCTCCTTCAACGCATCATAGAGATTCGCCGCGCGGTGAATCTCGCCGTCGTACTCCACTTCCTCGTCGCCGCGCAGTTCAACGGTTTCGCCATTTTCGAGCTTGAAGCGATAGACGGTGTTCTTCAGATCCTTCTCCTTGACCAATACGCCCTGGAACGCCTCCGGGTTGAAGCGGAACGTGGTGCAGCCCTTCAACCCCTGTTCATGGGCATAGAGATAGACATCCTTGAATGCTTCGAAAGGCATGTCGCTGGGCACATTGACGGTCTTGGAGATGGAGGAATCCACCCACTTCTGTGCCGCGGCCTGAATGTCCACATGCTGGCGCGGCACGGTGTCGTCGGTGGTGATGAAATATTCCGGCAATGACTTGTTGCCCGGCTCCGCCGCCGCATCCACCAGATGCCGGTAGGCCAGCAGTTCAAACGACCAGACGTCCACGCGCTCCTTGGACTTTTTGCCTGAGCGGATCACATTCCGGAAATAGTGGTGCGCAAACGTGGGCTCGATGCCGTTGCTGGCATTGTTCGCCATGGACAGGGAGATGGTGCCCGTGGGTGCGATGGAACTGTGGTGGGTGAACCGGGCGCCGACTTCCGCCAGTTCCTGCACCAGTTCCGGCGCGACGGCGGCCACCCGCTGCATGTAACGGCTGTAACGCGCATGCAGCACACGCCCTTTGACCTTGTCCCCCGCCTTGAAGCCATCCGCACGCAACTCCGGCCGCTGCGCCAGCATGGCGGCCGTCACCGTGAATTCTTCATCCATGATCGGAGCGGGCCCCTTCTCCTTCGCCAGTTCCAACGCCGTCTGCCAGCCGGTCACGGCCAGTTCGCGGCTCACGCGCTCGGTGAAATCCACCGACTCGTTGCTGCCATAGCGCATGCGCAGCATGGCGAGTGTGGACCCGAGGCCGAGAAAGCCCATGCCGTGCCGGCGCTTGCGGAAGATCTCGTCCCGTTGTTCCTGCAGCGGCAGGCCGTTGACCTCCACGACATTGTCCAGCATGCGCGTGAAGATCTGAACCACGCGCCGGTATAGGTCCCAGTCGAAGCTGGCCTCGTCGGTGAACGGCGCGACGACAAACTGCGTCAGATTCACGGAGCCCAATAGGCAGGCGCCAAATGGCGGGAGAGGCTGCTCGCCGCATTGCCCGGTCACCAAGCCGTTGAAAATGACCGTGTTATGGTCCGGCTGGGTCGTGTCATAGACGTCGTGACGCCCCGCGAATTCAATTTTGGTGACGCGCGTTGCAAACCGCTGAGACTTGCGCAGCAATTTCCCCTCTGCCCACGCCCGATATTTTTCATTCTTGTTCTCAAGGAGGAATCCAATTTCCCGCATGAAGACACCGCGAGATTCCCCGTCAATAATTAATTCGTA
>CAYMXG010000117.1:0-7144 GCA_964394115.1 uncultured Enterobacteriaceae bacterium
GCGGACCGTGTGCCGCAGGGACAGCGGCACCCGAGCCTACATGGACGTATTTACGGCGTGTCCGTGATTGGGGAATCGGGCCACCTGCGGTTCAGAGTTTTCACAGGCGTTCGCCACGGGAAGACCTGTGACGATTGCGCCGGTATGCTAGTACACGAAATACTGCACCGCAATATCTCTTCCTGAGTCTCTACAAATTGAACGACGACGATCTTTGTTATCTCTCTGCCGCGGACGCGCTGGCCCGATTCCGGATTCGCAGCCTGTCGCCGGTGGAACTGCTCGACGCCATCATCGCGCGCGCTGAACAAACCGAACCGGTGGTGAACGCCCTATGTATGCGTTACTTCGACGCAGCGCGGATTGCCGCGCGGCAGGCGGAGCGCGCCTGGGGCGACGGTACGGCGCGTGCTCTGGAAGGGATCCCCGTCGCCATCAAGGACGAGGCGCTGATCGCGGGAAAGATCACCACCAATGGCAGCCTGCTGTTGCAGGACCAGGTCGCAACGGAAACCGACGTACTGGTGCAACGCCTGCAGGCTGCCGGCGCCATCTTCCACGCACGCACAGCGACACCGGAATTCTCCATGGCATTTGTCACCGACAGCCGCATCTGGGGGACCACGCGGAATCCCTGGAATCCCGCGATCACTCCCGGCGGGTCTTCCGGCGGCGCCGGCGCCAGCCTCGCCGCAGGCAGTACCACCCTCGCCAGCGGCAGCGATATTGCCGGTTCGATCCGCGTGCCGGCATCCATGAACGGCGTCGTCGGCTTCAAGCCGCCCTATGGCCGCGTACCGCAAAACGCGCCATACAACCTGGACAGCTACAGCCAGGAAGGCCCCCTGGCGCGCTCGGTGGAAGACTGCCGGATCATGCAGAACATCATTGCCGGGCCGCATCCGCGCGACCCGGCCTCAATGTCACCGAAGCTGGAGATACCTGCCGTGTTGCCGGACATTCGCGGCTGGCGCATCGGCTGGTCCCCGGACCTGGGGTTTCAACCTCTCGAGTGTGACGTGCGCGAACGCGCACTCGCGTCGCTGGATTGGTTCCGTGATGCGGGCGCGGAAGTCGGGGAAGTGAGTCTGGGCTGGAGCGGGAGACACTGCATGAAGACCGCGATGATCCACTATTCCACGATCATGGCCGCGCAGATGCGGCGCGATTTCGGCGCCCCTGGTCAGCGCGAACAGCTGACCCCGTACATCCGGCATTTTCTCGACCTCAGCGGCGAGGTCTCGGCGGCGAACCTGCTGGCCGGGATCGACCACACCAACCGCATGCATGCGCAATTGGCCGAAGTGTTCGAACACTGCCGCGTGCTGGTGGCGCCGACCGTGGCGACCACGGCCATCGCCGCGGATTTCGATTACAGCAAGGACCGGATCCGGATCGGTGGCAAACAGGTGGATCCGATCCTTGGCTGGGTGCTCACCTACCCTTTCAACACCCTCGGGCGCTGCCCGGTGTTGAATATTCCCGCCGGCCTCGCGGCCAATGGCGTGCCCGCCGGGATCCAGATCATCGGGCGCAGCTACGATGATGTCAGCGTATTCGCGGCGGGTGCGGCGGCGGAACGCGCCGCCGGCGGTCCATTCCTCGGCCGGTTCCGCCCGGCCCTTTAGCCATGGGGCCATTTGCCCCTGTCAGGTCATCACCTCAACGCTGCGGCTCATGTTGCTGGTCAGTTCCTGCAGCTTTGCGCACAGCGCAGCATGAGTAAAGGGCTTCTGCAGAAAAGATGTGTTGGCGGCGGACAGACCCGATGGCCCGACCTTTTCATCGCCGTAACCGGACAGGAATACGACCGGAAGGTCAGGCCAGCGTTGCCGGCACTGCATTGCCAACTGTGGCCCGCTGCAACCCGGCATGATGACATCGCTGACCAGGATATCGATCCTGCCACGGTACTCGCGCGCCAGGCGCAGTCCCTCGGCGCCACTGCCCGCCTCGATCACGCTGTAACCGGCATTCTCCAGCACCGTGCGCACGACGCCGCGCACTGATGCCTCGTCCTCCACCACCATCACCGTGCCGGTGCCGTTGATGACAACCGTCGGGCCCTGCGTATCCGGGGGTTTTCTTTCCCCGGCCCTCTGGGTCAGCGGCATGAACAGCGTAAAGGTGGTCCCGGCACCCGGGCTGGACTGCACCTCGATTTCACCCCCACTCTGTTTCAGGATGCCGTAGACCACGGCGAGCCCCAGGCCGCTGCCCTTGCCCACGGCCTTGGTGGTAAAAAACGGCTCAAATATGCGTTGTTTCGTGGTGTCGTCCATGCCTTGCCCGGTGTCCTGAAAGGACATTGCCACGCCCTCGATGCCAGCGGTGTTCCTCTTGTGCCGGGTGCGAATGTCCAAGGTGCCGCCGTACGGCATGGCATCACGGGCGTTGATACTGAGGTTGACGATAACCTGCTCCATCTGACTCTGGTCCGCCAGGATGAGGACCGGGCCCGGCGCCAGGTCCAGGCGCACGTCCACATCCTCGCCCAGCGTGCGGCGCAACAGTTTTTCGGTGCGCGTCAGCACATCGTTGACATCCAGCACCTCCGATTTCAGCATCTGGCGCCGGCCAAAGGCCAGAAACTGCGCAGTCAGCGACGCGGCCCGCTCCGAGGAATTCAGAATGTCGTTGACGGATTCCAGCTGTAGAGCGTTTCCGTTCAGGCTTTCCCGCAGCAGTTCTGCGGATCCCATAATCACGGTCAGCAGATTGTTGAAATCATGGGCTATGCCCGCGGCGAGCTGTCCGATGGACTCCATGCGCTGCGATTCGCGCAACTGGGTTTCCAGCCGCACGCGATCGGAAATATCCACAATCGTGCAGAGGACCTGGCCCACCTTGCCGTCATTTGTGGTTTGGGGTTCGGCATTGACCAGCAACCAGATCCGCCCGTGGTCTCCGCTCCGCTCAATCCCCATGGCGATATTGCGCTGTGACTGACCGGTTTCCAGGGCGCGCTCCACCGGCAGTTCATCCAGCGCGAACAGGGAACCGTCCTCGCGCAGCGCTTGCCAGTGCCATTCCACCGCTGAGCGCGCGGCCAGTGTGGCCTCATCGATGCCAAGCAAACTGCATGCGGCGGGATTGCACATCAGGAGTTCCGCGTTAGGCCCGAACAGCAGCACGCCCACATGGACCCTGCGCATTGCCTCCCAGACCCGCTCCTCGGCCGCGCGATTCACCTGCGCCTCGATCAACCGCTGGTTCGCACGCAGGGAGATTACGCCGTGGATCACCACCAACACGGTGATCACCGCCCAGGCGATGGCGATACCGGTCAGCCCGTTCCAATTGCCGACCATGGCAGCGCGCCACAGCACGAAATAGACGGCCCCCATCATGAACAGCGCCAGCGCGCTGGCCGCCTTGGCGGACTCCACCTGCCTCGGTGACGCGCTGGATAATTGCGCAGAACTCCGCGCCAGGTCCTCGACCCCGGTTACCAGCAACAGGTAACTCAACAGGTATGCAATATCTCCCCAGATAAAGGGCTGCAAGCCAAGGAACGCGCCGTGCACCAACGGAATGATCTGATAATACAAATCGCAGGCCAGGTAGGCGGAAAATCCGCCCACCAGCACCTTCAGGCCGCGGGGGACATCCGGCAACGCGACCTTGAGCAACAACGGAATCATGCATATGAGCGTGATCAGTACGGCAACGGGATAGACCGCGTTCAGCAATCGATCCAGGAGTCCCGCCTGCAACAGCAGCAATGGCGCGGCAGCCAGGTACCAGATCAGGATTGCCGCACCCACGGCCAGGATGATGCGGTCCTGCGGGTTACCGCGCCATGTCACTTCCGGCAGGATGCCCCGGGATAGCGAGACGATTCCCAGCGCCAGGAAGATGTAAGACGACAGATACGGAACCGAGGACCAATCTATGGCAAACAGGAATGGGTCCGACGGGGCTTCCAGCAGTCTGAGACTGCTGCCGGCAGCGACCAGAATGAAGGATGCCATGAGTTGACGGCAGCTCAGTACCAGCCACGGGTGCTGCGGATGATTCACCGCTATGCGCCACAGCACCAGCGCGAAGCCGAAGTTGTATACGAGGAAGCCGCGGCTGCCCAGGTAAGCGGCCAAATCCGGTACATCCGATACCAGCACGATCAGGTGCATTCCAGCCAATAAATAGAAAACCTGCGGCCAGTGCACGACGGCCAGACGGCGGAGCAAACCAGATTGCGGTAGCGGTGAAACGGAATTCATGCCGCCGACATCTTACCCATTCGAATTGTCAAGGATTGTTAACTTTTTTGGCGGATGGGCAGATCTGTATGCTTGGTCACAGTGCGCAATGCGAATCCGGATCGCACCCGCGCGACACCCGGCAGGCGCGTGATGTTTTCACGGTGAATGCGCTCGTAATCAGCGGTGTTCGCCACCACCACCCGGAGCAGGTAATCGTATTCGCCGGACATCAAGTAGCATTCCATGACCTCGGGCAGTTTGCGCACGGCATTCTCAAACGCGTCCAGGTCCTCCTGCTGTTCCCGGGTCAGGCTCACCTCAACGAACACGCTGTCCGGCAATCCCACTGCGGCCTGGCTCAGCAGCGCCACATAACGATCAATGACACCGGCCTGTTCGAGCGCCCGCACCCGGCGCAGACAGGCGGATTCAGACAGATTTACCCGGGCCGCCAGCGCCACATTGGCCATGCGCCCATCCTGCTGCAGCGCCACCAGGATGGTGCGATCAGTCCTATCCAGTTCTATATTTCGCATTATCCACCTTAAAACTTGTATTTAGCACAATTATACTTCTTATTCTGCCGGATTGTATCAATAGATCGCAAGGACATGTCCGGGCTTCTACAGCTAAATTGCGCGCCTCATTCTGATCGGGGACGGACACCAGTCCGTCCCCCACTTTTTTGGAGGATGCGAGCATGCTGATCGGCGTACCGAAGGAAATAAAAAATCATGAGTACCGCGTGGGCTTGACCCCCGGTAGCGTCAGGGAACTCGTGGAATACGGCCACCAGGTGCTGGTGGAATCCAAGGCCGGCGCCGGCATCCGCATGAATGACGGGGACTACCGCACCGCCGGGGCCGAGATCGTCAACAACGCCGCGGAGATCTTTGCCCGGGCCGAGATGATCGTGAAGGTGAAGGAACCACAGCCGCAGGAATGCGCAATGCTGCGCGAGGGGCAGGTGTTGTTCACCTATCTGCACCTGGCGCCGGATCCGGAGCAGGCGCGTCTGCTACTGAAGTCCGGCATCATCGGCATTGCCTACGAGACCGTCACCGGCCCGAGCAACACCTTGCCGCTGTTGGCGCCCATGAGCGAAGTGGCAGGCCGGCTATCCATTCAGGCCGGAGCGCACTGCCTGGAAAAAGCCAATGGCGGCGCCGGCCTGCTTCTGGGCGGCGTACCCGGCGTGGAAAAAGCCAATGTGTTGATCATCGGTGGCGGCGTTGTGGGTGAAAACGCGGCGGCGATGGCATTGGGCATGGAAGCCGATGTCACCATCCTGGATCGCTCGCTGCCGCGCCTGCGCCAGCTGGACATGGGATTCCAGGGCAAGGTGCGGTGCATTTATTCCACGCGCGACACCATTGAGAAATACGCGCTGGATGCGGACCTGGTGGTCGGCGCGGTGCTGATCCCGGGAGGAACGGCGCCCAAATTGCTGACCCGCGACATCATCAAGCGCATGCGGCCGGGTTCCGTGGTGGTGGACGTGGCCATCGATCAAGGCGGTTGTTTCGAGACCTCCCGCCCGACCACCCACCAGGAACCGACCTACGTCATCGATGAGGTCGTGCACTATTGCGTGGCCAACATGCCCGGCGCCGTGCCGCGTACTTCCACCTTCGCCCTGAACAATGCCACGCTGCCATTCACCATGGCGTTGGCGACCCGGGGCTGCAAGCAGGCGCTGCTGCGCGACCCCGACTTGCGCGCCGGATTGAACGTCTACAAGGGCCGCATCACCCACCAGGCGGTCGCCGGGGCGCTGGGTATTGCCTATCAATCGCCGGAGGAGGCGCTGGCGGCATAGCCCTTAGGGGTCAGAGCTTAAGCTCTGACCCCTTTTGAATTACTTCTTGAATAACTGATCCAGTGCAGCCCGCGCCGCATCTGCCGTCGCTGGTGAGTCCGGCGCCGTCCCCGGCTTCATGCCGAACAGCGCTTCCAGTTCCGAGCGCGCCGTCACGCCTGCCTTACCGTCCGCAGCCACAAACGCGCCGGCACGCGGGCGCAGGTACGCGCAGAAATTGGCGCGCGACTTGTCCTTCACTTTATCCGCAATGGGCTCGCGGCATTCATTTGCCACGCCGGTGTCATGGAACTCGCATTGCCTGCACACGTGCAGCGATGCATGACAAGACTTGCACTCGGCGAAGCGTGACAGCGGCAGCGGCAAGTCCCCAAACGGGGAGCCGCAGTGCCAGCAAACGATGGGGTCGGATTGTTGACGCATGGAGAGCTACAAACCGTATCTCGTAAAACAAGGCGGCGGGTCCACCACCAGATTCGAGATACGCTTCACGTGATACTGGCCTTCAATACATGTGTTGCCCACCATTAATACTCAAGGTGGAACCGGTGACAAACCCCGCATCATCCGCCACCAGAAACAGTACGCCGCGCGCGATCTCCTCGGCCTTGCCCAGGCGGCCGACGGGGATTTTGGCGATGATCTTTTCCAGCACGTTGGGCGGCACCGCGCGCACCATGTCGGTGTCGATATAACCGGGCGCAATGGCATTCACGGTGATGCCCTTGCCGGCGCCTTCCTGGGCCAAAGCCTTGGTAAAGCCATGGATACCGGACTTGGCCGCGGCGTAGTTCACCTGACCGTATTGCCCGGCCTGGCCGTTGATGGAACCGATATTGACGATACGGCCAAAACTGCGTGAGCGCATGCCATCGATGACCGAGCGGCACATGTTGAAACAGGAGGTAAGGTTGGTCTGGATGACCGCGTTCCACTGCTCGAAGGTCATTTTTTGCAGGGTGCCGTCGCGGGTAATCCCCGCGTTGTTTACCACGATGTCGATGGGACCCAGGTCCGCTTCAATCTGTTTCACCCCGCGCTGACAGGCCTCGAAATCACCCACGTCGAATTTGTATACGGCTATGCCGGTGGCCTTGCTGAACTTGGCCGCGGCCTCGTC
>CAYMXG010000118.1:0-7124 GCA_964394115.1 uncultured Enterobacteriaceae bacterium
ATCAAGGGCACCAATGGCCGCTCCCAGGGCGTGGTGCCATTCATGAAGGTCGCCAACGACACCGCGGTAGCAGTTAATCAAGGGGGAAAAAGGAAGGGGGCAATGTGCGCCTACCTGGAAACCTGGCACCTGGATGTCGAGGAATTCCTGGACCTGCGCAAGAACACCGGCGATGACCGCCGCCGCACTCATGACATGAACACGGCGAACTGGGTGCCGGATCTGTTCATGAAGCGTGTGTCAGAAGACGGCCCGTGGACATTGTTCTCCCCTGACGAGGCCACGGAACTGCACGATATGTACGGCGCTGCGTTTACGCGCCGTTACGAGGCATATGAGGCAGCGGCCGCGCGCGGCGAGGTACAAAACTTCAAGGTGGTGCGTGCGCTGGATCTGTGGCGGCGCATGTTGTCCATGCTCTATGAGACCGGCCATCCGTGGGTGACTTTCAAGGATCCATGCAACCTGCGTTCGCCGCAGCAACATACCGGCGTGGTGCATTCCTCCAACCTGTGCACCGAAATCACACTGAATACATCCGATGACGAGATCGCGGTTTGCAATCTGGGGTCGGTGAACCTGGCCGAACATGTGGGTGAATCCGGTTTGCAGCTGGACAAGCTGGAAAAAACCGTGCGCACCGCCATGCGCATGCTGGATAACGTCATTGACTACAACTATTACAGTGTCCCGCAAGCGCGCCGCTCCAACTTGAAGCACCGTCCGGTTGGCCTTGGCATCATGGGTTTCCAGGATGCATTACATCGCCTGCGCATCCCCTATGCCTCCGAGGCCGCGGTGGAATTTGCCGACGTCAGCATGGAGGCAGTGAGCTACTTCGCCATCAAGGCCTCCACGGAACTTGCGGAGGAGCGCGGCGCTTACTCCAGCTTTAGCGGATCACTGTGGAGCAAGGGGATATTACCCATCGATTCCCTGGACATACTGGAACGGGAGCGCGGCGGTTACCTGGAAGTGGACCGCAGCCAACGACTGGATTGGGAGTCATTGCGCAAGCGCGTGAAGAAGTCCGGCATGCGCAATTCCAATTGCATGGCCATTGCGCCCACGGCCACGATTTCCAACATCTGCGGCGTGTGCCAGTCCATCGAGCCCACGTATCAGAACTTGTTTGTGAAATCCAACCTGTCGGGCGAGTTCACCGTGGTCAATCCGTACCTGGTGCGCGACCTCAAGGCGCGCAACCTGTGGGACGAGGTCATGGTCAACGACCTCAAGTATTTCGACGGCAGCGTGCAACCCATCGATCGCATCCCCGACGACCTGAAGTCCCTTTACGCCACCGCGTGGGAGATCGATCCGCGCTGGCTGGTGGAGGCCGGCTCGCGGCGGCAGAAATGGATTGACCAGGCGCAGTCCCTGAATCTGTACATGGCGGCGCCGAACGGCAAGAAGATGGACAACCTGTACAAGCTGGCGTGGGTGCGCGGTCTGAAGACGACCTATTACCTGCGCAGCATGGGCGCGACGCATGTGGAAAAGAGCACGTTGAGTGGCGGGCGCGAGAACAAACTTGCCGCTGTGGACCGGGGCTACGCCGAAGCTGACCAACCCAAGGCCTGCGCCATCGAAAATCCGGAGTGCGAGGCCTGCCAGTAACCAGCGGCCGCGTCAGAAGCATAACTATCAAGGGGAAAGTGAATGTTAGCCAGTTGGGATGATCCGACAAGCAATGCCCGGCGGCCGGTAGCCGCCACACCACCCGAGCCCATGCTTGCCATGGCAGTCGCCGCGCGCCAGGTCATGGAGCCAGCCTTGGGACGCATCGCGCCGCAACCATTGCCAGAAAAGCACGTGGAAGTGGAGCAAGGCGTGACCGGGCTGGAAAGCGTGGAGTTTGGTGCGGCGCGGATCACAGTCGACGACAAGCAGATGATCAACTGCCGCGCGGACCTGAACCAGCTGGTGCCGTTCAAGTACAAGTGGGCCTGGCAGAAATACCTGGACGCCTGCGCCAATCACTGGATGCCGCAGGAAATCAACATGACGGCGGACCTGGCGCTGTGGCGCCGCCCGGACGGGCTGAGCGCCGATGAACGCATGATCATCAAGCGCAACCTGGGGTTCTTTGCCTCGGCTGACTCCCTGGTTGCCAACAATCTGGTCCTGGCCGTGTACCGCCACATCACCAATCCCGAATGCCGCCAGTACTTGCTGCGCCAGGCATTCGAGGAGGCGCTGCACACGCATGCCTACCAGTATTGTGTCGAATCCCTGGGGCTGGATGAAGCTGAAGTATTCAACATGTATCGGGAGGTACCGGCGATTCACGACAAGGCTGCCTGGGCCATGCGCTTCACGGAGAGCCTCGGGGACCCAGATTTTCACACCGGCACGTCGGCAAATGACCAGCGACTGCTGCGCGACCTGATTGCCTTCTACATTGTATTTGAGGGCATCTTCTTCTACGTCGGTTTCGTGCAGGTGCTGTCCATGGGCCGGCGCAACAAGATGACCGGCTGCGCCGAGCAGTTCCAATACATCCTGCGCGACGAGTCCATGCACATGAACTTCGGCATTGACGTCATCAATCAGATCAAGATTGAAAATCCACACCTTTGGACCACGGCGTTCCAGCAGGAAATCATCGAAATGCTGCGCGAGGCGGTGTTGCTGGAAACGCGCTACGCCGGGGACTCGATGCCACGTGGCGTACTGGGTCTCAACGCCAAGATGTTTGAGGAGTACCTGCAGTTCATCGCCAACCGGCGTTGCGCCCAGATTGGCCTGCCGGAGCAGTATCCGGGCGCGACCAACCCGTTCCCCTGGATGAGCGAACTGATGGACCTGAAGAAGGAAAAGAATTTCTTTGAGACCCGGGTCACCGAGTACCAGACCGGGGGCGCACTGAACTGGGATTGACATGCACAGCGTGTCATCCCGAATGAGCGCAACGAGGCGGGATCTTCCAAAGATTCCTCGCTCCGCTCGGAATGACAAGGTTTTAAGCCCTTAGCGGGGAAGCCGAGAAGGATCTTGGCTATTGCCTGGTATCTCCAGCCTCTTCCGGATACCAGGCCTTTTATTCCGATGCGGACCAATGGATGGTCCGCATCATTTCTCACCCTCACCCCACCCTCTCCCGCAAGCGGGTGAGGGCCGAGAGTCGGTAGGAACTAACTTGCCGCGATGCCCAGTCGCTTCCCCGGCGGCACTCCTGCCTCAAAACCCTGCTTAACCTGATCGCACTCATCGGGCCCGAGCCAGCGGATCTCCCCCGCGTATTGCCGGGCCAACAAGGGAAAGTGGGTATCCAGGGCGCCGCTGGCGCTGAGTGAAGCGATGTCAGCAGGACCGTCCGGCAACCGCGCCGACTTCACCAGCAGCAACGCCTCGGCCTTGAGATGGAGGGCCAGCCACAGCGCGAGGCTGTCCGACGTGACGGACCAATCCTCGGGCAGTGTGACATCCCGGATAATCATCGGGTAGGCCAGCCATACCGGCACACGCGCCATTGCCAGCGCACCATGCAATTCCGTTTCCGTGGCCGCGGCACATAGTTCCGGTTGCAGTCCCTCGATCATGAATCCGAACTGTTCCATGGCCAGGATGGCCATGCGATGGGCCGCATTGTCCCGGATCCCGGCGCGGGCCTGCTCGGCGCGCACCAGGTCGGCGAACGGTCCGCCACCAGGGACTATGATCGACCTGCCTGCCCCGTGTTCCGCCAGTACCGCCAGCCAGTCCTGAAGTCGCGATGAGCGCGCCAGGCTGCCGCCCAGCTTAACTACCCACATCCCGCACCATGCCCCTGCCAAAAAGGCTCAGCACCGCCTGCGCCTTGGCGAAGGATTCCTCGTACTCCGACTCCAGCGTGGAATCCGCGACGATCCCGCCGCCGGCCCAATACAGGTACCGGTCGCCCAGGGTGACCACAGTGCGGATCGCGATATTGGTATCCATGTTGCCGTCAAAACCGACGTACCCCAGCGCACCGCAATAGACGCCGCGCCGGTGCGGTTCCAGCTCCTCGATGATTTCCATGGCGCGAAGTTTGGGCGCGCCGGTGATGGAGCCGCCGGGGAAACACCCGCGCAACAGATCCAGCGCATGCCGTCCCTGCGCCAGCGTGCCGGTGACCGTGCTCACGAGGTGGTGGACGTTGGTAAAACTCTCCAGCGCAAACAGCTTCGGCACGGCGACGCTGCCGATGCGGCAATTCTTGCCGATATCATTGCGCAGCAAATCCACGATCATCAGGTTCTCCGCGCGGTCCTTGTCACTCTCCAACAATTGCGCGGCCAACGCCTTGTCCTCATAGGCGAATTTGGAGCGCCGTATCGTGCCCTTGATCGGCTTCGTCTCCACCTGACCATTACTGACCTGCAGGAAACGCTCCGGGGAAGACGACAACACCGCACCCACCGGCAGGCGCATGAACCCGGAATACGGGGCCGGGTTATGCCGCCGCATATTCAGGTAGATATCCCATGGATCCCCGTTGACCGAAATCTCGAATCGCTGCGCCAGGCACACCTGGTAGCAATCGCCTTCGCGGATATAGTGCTGGATGCGATGGAAGGCCTGCGCGTACCCCTCGCGGGTCATGTTGGAACTGATGTCGCCGTGAACGGTGTAATGTGGCAGTCGCGCCTGCACCGTGGAACGGAACATCCGTTCCAGTGCGGCCCAGTTGCGTTCGGTATCAGGACAGCGCCCCTGCCCGACCATCCAGGTCCGGCGCATGTGGTGATCCACGACCACGGCCCAGTCATACAGTCCCACGGCCATTTCCGGCATTGCCACATCCCGTTGCGCCAATGCCGGTATGCGTTCCAGCCGGCGGCCCAGGTCGTAGGCAAAGTACCCCATGGCGCCGCCACAAAACGGTATCCCTGAACGGTTATCGGCGCGTCCCGCCAGTTGCTCGCGCAGCAGCAAAAACGGATCACCCGAATTCATGCTGGTACGGGAACGGTTCCCGGCAATCGTGGTATCCGCACCCTGGGTCGTCAATGTCATGTAGGGATGCGCCGCAATAATGTCGTAACGCCCGCTGTCGATAAGCGGGAACCCACTGTCCAGGAATACGCTCCACGGCTCGCCGGCAATTGGCTCGAACAGTTCCGCCGAGTTGCGCCGGTATGGCAGTTCTACAATCTTCACTGCAATCGCATCCGGCGGACGAGTTCTGCCACGGCAACGGCCGGGGCGCATGTGGCAATATCACGGGACGAGACAACACCGTTGGCAAACAGGTCTGCAAAGGCCAGATAGGCACAACCCTGGCGCCGGGCGAGCTTCTGCGCCAGGAAAGCCCCGGCGCCGGCGCCAATGACAGGTATCGACGTCCCCCTGTCCATGCGCTCGCGCACGGCGGCAAACGCTCGTTCTACCAGCAACAACTGTTGTTCCGCGATATGCGTCGCCAATTGCAACCAGCGGTCATCATGCAAATCGTCAATCCCCGCCTCCGCACCCAACATGCGCGCCAGGCGGGCGATGCTTTCGGCCACGGTCTTGCCGCGGCGATCCGCAGTCTCTTGCAGATCCGCGCCGTCATCCAGTTCCCCTGTCACCCGGTAAATGTCCGCGGCAGTGGCAAAATACTCCGCCGCCACATTCTGCCAGCGGCCGTCGAACGGCACCCGCTGCACCAGCGCCATGACCGGCGTGCGCACCATGCCGGTATACACCAATTCGTCACAGACAAGTCGTTCCTGATCATTCCAGCCCTGGTTGCATGGTTGATGCGCCGCGATGGGAATGATGTCCGTGGTAGTGCTGCCCACGTCCACGAGGATGCCATGCTCGATCCGGGTCGCGGCGCAAAGTGCTGTTGCCAGCCAGTTGGCCGACGCTACCGAGGTGGCCGCAGTGCGCGCACCGGCCACGGGCAGGAAGCCCTCCCGGCCGGCAAATACGGACGTATCCCGCTCAGGGAAATGACGTACGAAGGCATGCAACAAGGCGTCCACGCCGGCGCGCCGATGGGGGAACAGATCCACGAGCTCTCCGGTCATGGTCAGCCCGTGGCGCGCGTTCTGCATACTCCCTGCCCGGCTGATCCTTTCAAACTCCTGATGCAGGCACTCCAGGCCCTGCCACAGTGGTGTGGCATACTGCGTCGCCGCCAGGATGGAGCCGTCGGCCGCCAGTCGGGCCATCTTCAAATGCGCGCCTCCAATATCCCAGCCGATGCAGGTCGTGGCGGTCAAATTGAAAACTCCAAGGGGAGATTCCCTTTCGCAGGAACCGTTTAATTGAGCACGTTAATTATACCCGTGATCGACCTACTCGACGGGCAGGCCGTGCATGCCCGCGGCGGCCGGCGCGCCGAATATGCGCCGGTTCGCAGTCCGCTCTGCCCGTCGTCCGAGCCGTCAGCGGTATTGGCCGCCCTGCTCGCATTGCACCCCTTTCCCGTGGTCTATATTGCAGATCTGGGCGCCCTGCTTGGCCGCGATCGGCATGACACCACGGTGGCGCTGCTTCGAGCCAAATTCCCGGGCGTGACTTTCTGGGTGGATTGCGGAAACAAACAACCTGTTGGAAGCCGGCCGGGTATCCGGACCGTCATCGGTACCGAGACCGGCGTAAGCGCCACTGAACTCGGCAGGTTGAGCGCCTCCGGCGCCGACTACGTCCTTTCCCTGGACTTCAACGCAGCCGGGCTCATTGGCGACGCAAAAATCATGGCGCGACCGGAATACTGGCCGCGCGACGTCATCATCATGAATCTCCCCAGCGTCGGCGCCGCCAAAGGTCCGGCATGGCTGGTGGTGGATGAGGTTATGGGACGCGCGGCGAATCGGGACTTCTACCTGGCCGGCGGCGTGCGTGATGCCGCGGATCTGTCAATGGCGTCCGCGCGCGGCCTGAGGGGCGCGCTGGTTGCCACAGCGCTGCACACGGGTAAGTTAACCAGCGCCGAACTGCAAGCTACCAGCCACTAGCCATCGCCGCTTGTGTGTTCCCGACACAAACGACATACATGCCCTTGGCAACGCCGCTCCCGCGCATCCTGCGCTCGCGGCGTACCGTACGTCCATGTACATTACCGCGTGTGTGCTCCTGCACACGCGGTATACCGTACATCCCTGTACATAAAAAAACCCCGGCCTGAGCCGGGGTGTGTTGTTGGTTGGTGTGTGTCCCAACCG
>CAYMXG010000119.1:0-7095 GCA_964394115.1 uncultured Enterobacteriaceae bacterium
GCGCATGGCGTTGCTGTATTCGAGATGGAATTTCTTCCAGTCGGAATTTGCGTCCGCTGTCGGATAGCGCAGCGCCAGGGCGCCGATGTACGCCTGTTCGCGGGTATTGGCATGGGCAGCGTGGGCATTGGCGCCCTGCACCGCCTCGTAGGTGGCGCGGGCGCGATTCTGGTCCACCGCCGTGTCGTTGTAATTCGGCCCAATGGACAGCGCGAGCCCCCAGTACGCCATGGCCGCGTCCGGATCCAGTTCAATGGCGCGCCGGAAATAGCGGGCCGCCTCGTCGTGATTGAACCCGTAGAGCAGCATCAAACCCTGATCGAAGTACCTCTGCGCCTCGGGGTTCGTCGTGCTGATGGGGAAGTGATAATCGCCCAGCCCCGGGTGTAGTTCCCGGGCAGCCAGGGATTCACGCCCAGGTTCGTGTTGCGCCGTGACCGGGGCGGCGCCAAGCAAAAGTACACAGAATATTGCCAGCGCTTGCCTGGGAATATTTTTCATGCAAATTGACCTCTTGCTGGTCGGAAATAACGGCGGATAGTATAAATCAATGCCCACGCCTGCCCCTGCCCGCCCGGTCTTCGTCTTCGATGGCGATTGCGGCATATGCATTGAGTGGGTGAATTACTGGCGGGCGTTGACCGGCGCCACCATTGATTACCATCCTTACCAGCAGGTCGCCGCCAATTATCCTGGCATCCCCGCCGAACAATTCGCCAAGGCGGTTCATCTGATCACCCCCGCTGGCCGGATCGCCACCGGCGCCGAGGCGACTTTTCGCCTTTACCGGGGCCGTTTCCCGCAGGGTCTGTTAATGGTGCTGTATCGCCGGCTGCCAGGATTCCGGCCGCTCAGCGAGTCCGGTTACTCATTTCTTTCGCGCCATCGCGGCCTGCTAGCGTTTCTGACTCACCTGCTCTGGGGACGCGACTTCCAGCCGCCCGCGTGGACCGCCACCAGCTGGATTTTCCTGCGCCTGCTCGGACTCATTTACCTCGGCGCCTTCATCTCCTTCGGCACGCAGATCATGGGGCTCATCGGCAGCGAGGGGATCGTGCCGCTCGCCAATTACCTCGCCGCCCTGCAAGAACACTTCGGAACACGCGCCTGGGGCATCGCTCCAATGGTGTTCTGGTTCGATGCCGGCGACGCGATGCTGGCCGGCACCTGCATCGCGGGAGTCCTGCTGGCGCTGTTCGTGGTGTTCAACCTGTTTACCACCGTGGCGCTGCTGTTGTTATTCGTGTTGTACCTGTCGCTGGTGTACGCGGGCCAGGTGTTCATGACCTTCCAGTGGGACATGTTGCTGCTGGAGGCGGGCGTGCTGGCGATTTTCCTGCGCGGCGGCTTCGTCCCCGTGATCTGGCTCTACCGCTGGCTGGTGTTCCGGTTCATGTTTCTGGGTGGCATGGTCAAGGTCATCAGCGGCGACCGGACCTGGGACAACCTGACTGCGCTGAACTACCACTTCGAGACGCAACCGTTGCCGACCATCGCCGGCTGGTATGCGCACAACCTGCCGGAACCGCTGCTGATGGGGCTAACAGCCGCCACTTTAATCATCGAACTGCTGCTCCCGTTTTTCATCTTCGCGCCACGCCGGCCGAGAATGCTCGCCGCGTGGTGCTTCATCCTGCTGCAATCCGCCATCCTGCTGACCGGGAACTATAACTTCTTCAACCTGCTGACCCTGAGCCTCTGCCTGTTCCTTTTCGATGACGCAGCGCTGCGCCGCCTGGTGCCACAACGAATTGCCGCACGGATTCAGAATGCAAGGAATGCACGCCCAGGCCGGGTTGTCAGCGCGGCGACCTGGGTGTTTGCCGCCACCGTGCTGTTCAGCAGCACGGAATTACTGCTGCGGGTGGTGACCCGCGACCGAGCCGGGGCCATGTCGCCGGTGACGACGGCGATTAGCCCATGCCGGTGCGTCAACACCTACGGCCCGTTCGCAGTGATGACCACGGTACGCCATGAGATCGAGATCGAGGGCAGCAACGACGGCAACGACTGGCGCGTGTACCGCCTGCCGCACAAGCCTGGCGCACTGGACGATATCGGCGGATGGATTATTCCCCACCAGCCGCGCGTGGACTGGCAGATATGGTTTGCGGCATTGAGCAGCGCCGAACGTGAACCCTGGTTTCGCAACTTCCTGTTCCGGTTGTTGCAGGGCAGCCCCGCCGTCACTGCCTTATTGGAGGAAAATCCCTTCCCGGAGGCGCCGCCGCGCTGGATCCGGGCCCGGTTCTACCGGTACGAATTCACCACCCCGGAACAGCGGGCCGAAACCGGTGATTGGTGGACACGGACGTGGGTGGGGGAATACTTCCCCACCGCCGGTTTACCGAATAAATGACTTGCGGGTACGCGAGTCGTCATTTCTTGTCTTCCTGAAGTTCATCCGACAATTGAATCACTTCCGCTTCCCTGGGCGCGTGTGTCTGGAGAAGCGTATCCCCGTTATAAGAAGTGAAGTTGCGATATTTCTGGGTTTGCCCAGTAGCCACTCGATTCGCCACCAGAAGATCAATGCCCAGGTCGGCGGGAAATTGATTTTCTGCGGAGTTCCTGTCCACCTGATCTCGGAAAATCGTTCCCTTATCGTAGGAAGTGAAGTAGAGAAGCTTCTGACTGTTCGCCACCAACACCCGGTTGGCAATTAGAAAGTCAATTCCTAAGAGCAAGTATGGAAACTTGTCATCTCTCGTTCGCAAAAGCGACCCTGTTTTTGGCCGGTCTTGATAGAAAGCAAGATCGGCGACGCTGAGTTTTGCGCTCTTCACCACTACATCGCCCAGTCCCAATTCCTCCACGAGATATCTGCGGCTGCCTGGTTTGCCCGCGGAGCTTTCCACGCCAGCCCCATCCTCTTTGAATCCCAGGGGCCTTGCAGCGTCCAGCGTAAGGACGGTGGCGCTGGTCGCTGAGGATAATGCAGCGCGCACCGGCTTGCCGTTTATCATGGCTTCAATAACTATGAATTTTTCCCTTGAAGGTTCCAACCTAACCTTAATGGAATCGCCGCTCCAATAGGCCAAAGGATACGTCTCGCACCTACTTGTCTTCCAGAATATCAACCGCTTGTTCGCCAAATCCATTTCCCAATCTTCTTCGGAAAGAATGTCGCGGCCCAAGACTATCCCATAGGCGCCTGGTTCAGCCTTGGCATCTCCTTTAACGAACCAAGTTTTTTTCAAAAAGGTGAAGTCACCCAACTTAAGTTCATTCACCGTCACAGCCTTTATCTGGGACTTCCCGTGAACTCCGACAGTGTGCAGTCCGTCAACTATTGTCGGCTTCAGGCCCGCGTCCAGAGCAGTCCTTTGTACAACGTAGGTCAGCGACGCCCCGGACTGAATTACTGCAAGCGTTTCCTGCCCGTTAATTTCTGCGCGCGTTACTATCCACCCGTCATGGATTTCCAACGGCAATGTCCCCACTTTGACAAGCCTGCATTCAGCACCTGCCGGCGTTGCCAACATGCCGCCCAAAGCAATAATTACAATTCTGATAATCCCATGGACGACACTCATGTCTGTGCCTCTGCCCAAAACAACGATCCAATTCATCAGGCCGCTCCCTCCAATCAAATACCAGAGAATTTCCCTATCCAGCTTTCCGATTCATGCCGGTTCGGTACCATTCGTGGAACCGAATTACCTCGTCCTCTTGGGGCACGAGCCTGCCTTGCTGATGGGGGATGGCCTGCAGTCCGCGCTGATTCAACTCACAGACCCTGGCGTCTTCCTGTAACAAGTTCGTGACAAAATCCACGGCCGGTTGCGAGTCGAAGCCGGGATCACTCAGTGCGGCTTCACTGAAAAGCCATTCGGAGCGCACCAAAGTCAACTCCGCTCCCAAGGGCAGAATGGAAACCTGCCTGACGTAGTCGCGGTGCGCCACGACAAACATGGTCGGCAACAGTGTCAGGAAAGTATGCCCGATATCGCGTTCGTCAGCCGTCAAACCGGGGAATATCGGCCCATGGGCTTTCCCGTCCGTGGTCCACGATTCAATACCGTCCGCTACCCCCTCCGCTACGCCGAGGGCAGCCAACCGGTCGGTGACCGAGGTGAAGGTTTGTTGATAAAGCGGGACCATCCGGCACAGGCCCGGATGCGTGCCGGGACAGTGATAACACTCAACAAAATTCTCCCAGAATACCTTCCAGTTGCAGGCCAGCCGGTTTTCATAGGTGTGCGCAACGCGCAATTCCGCCAGTGGCCAATGGGCCAGGACATCCAGCCCGGGTTCAGCGTTGTCTTCGATATGGGTATCGGCGTCACCGGCAAGATTAACGAATATATTGCCGCCCCATTCCCTTAACGCCACTTTATACAGTGCGATCCCCTTCTCTGACCCGCCGGTATCGAGAAACGGCACACTGATTAATTCGCCATTCAGGGCATAGGTCCAGCGATGATAAGGACAGACAATGCGCTTGCCGGGTAACTGACCCGATTCTGCTTCGCACAGGATTGACCCCCGGTGCACGCAGGTATTGTGAAAGGCATGCAGTAACGCATCCTTGTCCCGGACGACCAGTATGTTCTGGGTGCCAATGCGAAAGACGCGAAAGTCGCCGGGCTGCGCCAGGACGTGGCTACGGCACACGTATAGCCACTGCCGGTACCAGATCGCCTGCAACTCGGCCGTGTAGGCCGCCGGGTCAAAGTACAGATGTGATGGCAGGCCTGCCTTGAGCGATCCGAGGTCGCAGGACTCGAACCGCATATCCCGGGGCGTGGTCATGGCGCGTACCCAAGCCGGGGCCGGTTATTCCGCATTGGCATCGCCGGCCTCATACACAACCGCTCCTTCAAATACCGTCTTCAACACTTTCGTTTCCGACACCTCCGCAGCCGGTATTTCAAACAGGTTCCGGTCCAGCACAATGAAATTCGCGGCCTTGCCCGGCTCCAGCGAACCGTGTGTTTTCTCCCAGCCGACCGCGATGGCGCCATTGATGGTCAACATCCTGAGGGCGGTTTCCAGGTCGATGGATTCATCGCCGCGCAGCAACATGCCCTGCAAGCCCGGAAACAGATTGGGCGTGGGCGTTACCACCCAGTCAGTTCCCACGGTCATCAACACCCCGTGATCCAGCAGTGTATTGAATTCCCATGCCGGTTGCGGCGGATCTCCCAGGGTCCGGCCATACAGATGCCAGACAGCGGGCGACATCTCGCCAACGACATTCAACTGACTGAATCTCGGTTTGTCCTGTGGCGTGATGAGATTGGTATGTCCCAGCTCATGCCGGATGGACGATTGTGGATTCGCTTTTCGCGCCACCTCGATGGCATCCAGCGCCACCCGGGCCGCGCCAGCGCCGGCAACATGCATCTTGACCTTGATGCCCGCTTTGTCGAATCGTGCCACCATCTGGTTCAGTTTATCAGGCGGAATCAGGATGCGAGATAGTTCAACCTGCCCCCGGTCATCAATATCCGCCTGGGTAAAGTACGGCGGCGTGGGTGAGCCATCGACCCACATCTTTACGAAATCCGTCCCGACATGTTGAGTCTGATACTTCGCCCTGTCGTCGATGAGTGACAACAGGTCTTCGTTGCTCATGCCGCCAAAACCGGGATTGCCCCAGATAAGATGTGCGGCAATCTGTAATGTCAGTTCATTGTTCCGGTCCAGCGTATCCAGTCCCTGCAATGAATCGAGATTGCTCGCCGCATCCTGGACGGAGGTAATGCCGTATTGATTATTCGTGGTCACCGCCCAGCGCAGCGCATTCAGTTGCCGCTCCACGGGGTCCCGCGGCAAAAACCGGCTGGCAAGGATGGTTGCCGACTCCACCAACTCGCCGGTCAGCTCGCCGTTCCCGTCCTTGACGATCTCCCCGCCAAAGGGGCTGGGTGTGTTCCTGTCGATACCGGCGATTTCCAGCGCCTTTGTGTTCAGCAGCGCATGATGAAAAGTCATCTCCCGCAAATAAACCGGGGTATCTGGAAATGCTTTGTCCAGCCACGATCGGTGCGGCTTGTTATCGGGGAAAAACGTGTGCCTCATCGACCCTGCCACCAACCAGTCGCCCTTGCCCTTGCCTTCGGCGCATTGCTGCAGTTTGTTGAGGATAGTGTCGATGGTCTCTTGCTCCTGAAACCGGCACCCATAATTCAGATGCAGTCCCGCCCACAGTAGATGGCTATGGGCATCATGGATGCCTGGCATGACCATCCTGCCCTGCAGATCAACGGAATGCGTCGATGCGCCGATGAATTCCTTCGCCGCCTCATTGCTGCCGACAAAAATGAGCTTGCCGCCCTGAATTGCCATGGCCTCGACCCAGGGTTGCGCGTCATTAACCGTGTAGATCCTGCCATTCAGCCAGACGCTGTCTGCCGTCTCGGCAACAACAATCGTTCCAAAACCACCCAAGAGAATTGAAAACACTCCTGCGATTAAATATCTCATTGAAAACACCTCGTTACTTTTGTGACCTCCCTCTCCCACCGGGAGGGTCGTGCTGCTCACGATGGGGGTCAGGTCTTGCAATTATGCACCGTATCCATGGTGCATGATTGCAAGACCTGACCCCATTAGTTCCTGGTGCATGATTGCAAGACCTGACCCCATTAGTTCCACATACCAGAGGAACCAAAGCTTGACGCCGCGCAGCATGTCAATGTCTTCGCGGAAGAAATCCTGGCGCAACACGGCAATACGCGGCGGCAGGTCTGTTTCGCGCCGGCGCCGGATCTCGTCGCGGATAGTCAGGAACAGTGCGGCGGCGGCCACTAGCACTACGGCGACGAGCAGTCCCGCCAGGACCACTACGGCGTAAAGCACGAACTTCAAGTCGCGTCGGCTCCCGGTTTGATGACGTCAGCTAACAGAATTGCCCGTACTTTTACTTTCGCCTGACAGGTGTCCGGCACACCAGCCCAAGAATCAGGGTCACCCTTGATGCAGCCGCTGAGTTTGGCTTTAGCGCATAAGCAATTCCAGCAAATCTGCCAGATGCATCACGGCACGCTTGCGCCAGCCAGACACCATCGGGGTATTGCAAACCCGATCCTCCTGGCGGTAAGCCCATGAAATGGCCCTGGAACCGAGCCAGCGGAACGGCTCCGGTTC
>CAYMXG010000120.1:0-7005 GCA_964394115.1 uncultured Enterobacteriaceae bacterium
ACGAGAGGACCGGAGTGGACGCACCTCTGGTGTACCGGTTGTCACGCCAGTGGCACAGCCGGGTAGCTAAGTGCGGACGGGATAACCGCTGAAAGCATCTAATCGGGAAGCCCCCCTCAAGATGAGATCTCCCGGGACTTAGAGTCCCCTGAAGGGCCCAGCGAGACTAGCTGGTTGATAGGCCGGGTGTGGAAGCGCAGTAATGCGTGCAGCTAACCGGTACTAATTGCCCGTGTGGCTTGACCATATAACACTCAAATGGTCTGGCAACGCAGTGCGAAACATATTATTTAAGTCTTTCTTCAGACTCTCGAAACATGATGCCTCGCGCGTTTATCGCGGAGCATCTGGCCGGTTTCCCTGGCGGCCATAGCACGCTGGAACCACCCGATCCCATTTCGAACTCGGAAGTGAAACGGTGTAGCGCCGATGGTAGTACGAGGTTTCCCTCGTGTGAGAGTAGGTCATCGCCAGGGTTCTAATTATCATGCCCCAATCGACAATCTCGATTGGGGCTTTTTTTTGCCCGAACCAGGTGCGTGCTGAATTTATGCGTACGGATTACTGGCTACGAAAAAGGTACCCAGCGTTGAGCCGGCGTCATATTGACGAGGCACTGGCCCGGCGACTGGTCACGTCTGCCGACGGGCGACCGCTTGTCAAGGGCGCCGGGATCGCGGCTGACCAGTCTCCCGATTGCGCACTCCTGGACAGTTACCTGGAACGCCTTGGTGAAGGTAATTCGGCGCTTCATATCCCGGTACTGCTGGAGTCAGCGGGCCTTGTCGTGGTGGACAAACCGCCCGGTATACCCAGTCACCCCGTTTCGTTGTTCGATTCGAACACTGTCACCAACTGGGCAATTGTCCATTACCCGGAAATACTTCTCTGGGCTCACAAGTGCCAGCCCACAATCACGCCCCACCGCCTTGATACCGACACATCGGGAATTCTGCTGGTGGCGCGTACCGGAGCGGCGTACGAAATCTGGCGCCGCAGATTTACAGAAAAAAAGATTGAGAAGCGTTACTTGGCATGGTGTTGGGGACAGGGGCCCGCGGGATTACGGATTATCGATGCGGTCATCGCGCACGATCGCCGTGATCCCAGGAAAATGCTGGCTGTCGACGGGCAAAATATTGCCCACGCCGGGCAAAGGAAATTTTCCGCCGCCACGAGTGTGCGAACGATTCGCCAATTGCAGGACAGATGCCTGTGCGAATTGGTGATGCACACAGGCGTGACTCACCAGATCAGGGTGCATATGGCGTCGGCGGGATATCCCCTGCTGGGTGACAGGCTTTACGACCTGGAAATTAATGACCGGGCTGAGCAGTTCCCACACACGCTATTGCGCAGCACCGCGCTGCGCTGTGAGGAGTTGGAAGTGAGCGCAGACGGCGTGGAATTCAGTCAGAAATTTCAGGATTGACTGGTCGAATGATCTGGTTGGTGTTGCCCTGGCCGAGAGTGACTGTATTGCCTCCCGGCGACGTCCACACCTACACAGCCGAAGCCGAAGTGGCTTCGAGCGACCACGATACCCGACCTGACAATAGCGGCAGAAATATCTTAACTGTCGTTCCGATCCCGGGTTGGCTCTGGATCACGATGTCCCCGCGTGATTGCTTGACGAACCCGTGAACAGTGCTAAGCCCAAGCCCTTCGGACTGGGTTTGCAATCGGGTGGTAAAAAATGGCTCAATCGCGCGCAGGCGTACCTCCTCCGACATCCCGACACCGGTATCCGAAATCTCGATGACTGCATAATCCCCCGGCCGCAGGTCCGCGGGCAGCATCAGCCCGGCTTGGCTGTCATCCGATGCGCGACGCCCTGTTATCGAAGCGCGAGTCATTGCGATTTTCATCTCACCGCCCTCCGGCATGGCCTCCATTGCATTCAGGACAATGTTGGTCAGTGCGATCTCCAGTTGCGCCGAATCCGCTTCTGCCCAAAGGTCGTTCGGTGATTTGACGGTACGCAGGACCATCCTGCTGCCAAGCATGGGCGTGACGATTTTGGTGAAGCGGTCCATTATCTCCCCCAACTGGATGGGACGTACGCTTAAGTTCTGATTTTGAGAGAACGTGTTCAGACTGTCGGTTAGATGGCTGGCATCCAGCGCTGCGCCCATGGCGTTGTCCACAAACTCCAGGTTGCCCGGATGCACGCACGTACGCAGGGCCTCGACGTTGCCGATGATGACGGTGAGCAGGTTGTTGTAGTTGTGCGCGATTCCGGCGGTCAGTTGCGATACGGCATCCAATTTATGCCGCTCCCGAAGGCGCACCTCTGTGCGCGCGATTTTTTCCACCAGTACAATTGTTCGCATCAGGGATTGGTGCATGAACAGAACATTGGCGGCGGTATACGTCATAAAAACCAGCATGGTAATCGCGGTCATGTTCCCGGAGTGGTCGGAGCCAATCAGCAGCGCAAGCGTTGCCGGCCCCATGGTGAGTAATGCAAATAGGAAGTAAAGCCACGGATATGCGCTCAGGGAGGAGCTGGCTCCCAGCGCGAGTCCCGCAATCCAGAGCATGCTGATATTGCGCTCAAAGTCGGGTGCCGACATGGCCTCAAATAGCAGGCTTCCCCACAATAAACCCGACCAGCATACGGCCAGAGCCATTCCGAATATCCAGTCGCCTCCGGACTGGGCACTATTTTCTTCCTTGGGGAACCGCTCGGTCAGCAGGCCGCGATACAGCAGGAATAAAATGAATAGCGTGACCCAGATCATCAGATACCTGCGCTCCAGGTAAGGATACAGAACATAAACCAGGCAAATAGCCGCGGCGGCCTGAACCAGAAACGTGCTGTAAGACTGCTGGAACAGGTGTTGCAGCAGGAGTTCCCGGTTCTGCCGCTGGATATCAACGTGATTCATGGGATGTGGGCGCAACGCGTGAGGTCGCCACGTCCGGTCGGGACGTGCAACGGTCCAGGGTGTTACGCACCATCTGCGCGAGCTGCTGTTTGGTGAAGGGTTTTTTGAGCAGCGGATCAGCGAAGTGCGGGAACTCCGTTTCCTCGCGGGGCGCGGAAAGGTCCTGACCGGATGTCAACAGGATTTGCACTTCCGGCCAGTGTTCACGCGTCCAGGATGCCAGATCGCGCCCATTCATCCGCCCCGGCATGACGATATCGGAAAGCAGCAAATCAATTTGTGCGCCGTTTTCTTCCAGCACGGACACGGCTGCTTGGGCATCGCCGGCCTCCAGTACCCGGTAGCCCAGATCGACCAGGTAAAGTGACGCAATGCGCCGAATACGTGCCTCGTCCTCCACCAGCAGGATACATTCCGAGCCGCCTGGATAAACAAGGGGATTCTCGTCCGTTGTTTCCACTCCCATCCTGGTGCTTACGACGGGGAAATAAAGGTGCACCTGTGTACCATGGTTGGCGTCAATCCCCGGTGTACCTGTAGTGCTCTCGATGTATATGTGTCCACCCGAGCGTTCCACAAAGCCGTGCACCATGGCCATTCCAAGACCATTGCCTTTACCTTTCGTGGTGTAGAACGGCTCAAATACCCGCCGCAGCGTTTCCTGGTTCATGCCGAGTCCGGTATCCGTCATGACAATGTGAACGTAGGCGCCAGGCAGCAATCCCGAGCTGCCGGACGGCGACGAAAGTCCGGTTGCGGTACTGGTGGTCAAAATCTGCGATGCTGAGATTCTCAATTCCCCCCCCTGCAGCATGGCGTCGCGGGCATTCAACGCGAGATTGAGCAAGGCGTTGTCCAGTTCGTGGCGGTCCACTGCGATGGCGGGAAGATTGGGTTGGATCGAGAATTCAATCTCAATGGATTTGTCAAAAGCCCGCGCGAGCAGGCGCGGCAGGGACGCGAGAAGTTCATTGGCTGTGCAGGGCCGCACTGTGCCTGCGTCCGGCTTGGAGAAGCTCAGCAGCCGCGATGTCAATTCAATTCCATCACCGGCCGCAGACAGGCTATCGTCGATCATCTCCCGCAGGCTTTCCAGGTGCGCGGTTTTGCCATCCACAGGCATCGTGGTCGCCAGGTCCCGCATCAAATCCAGATTGCCACGGATGATGGTGAGCAGATTGTTGAAGTCATGGGAGATTCCGCCGAGCATGGCGCCGAGCGTGGTTATCTTGCGCGACTGGCTCAGCTTTGACTCCAGGTCCTTGCGTTCAGTGCAGTCAGCGATTGACATGATTGCCGCACTGACCTTGCCTCGGCTCAGGAGTGGGTGCACCGAAAACTCAATGGCGATTTCGGTTCCACCTTTGGTCACCAATACCGCCTCCCGCGCCGCGGTCTTCTGCTTGTGCTTTATGGCAAGGTAGATCGGGTCCTCGGTTATGGCGTAATTGCGTGGTGATGGTTCGGGGTGGCACAACGTCATCAGCATGTTGACCCGGCGCCCAAACAACTGACTGGGGTCAGCGACGCCAAGCAATGATACTGCCCGTGAATTTGAGAAATTGCAGCGGCCCTCGGCGTCGATGCCAAGGATAGCCACTGGCGTTGTGTCGGTTAGGGACTCTATCCAGTGATTGCGTTGTTGGAGCTGTTCCCGCAGTTCCTGGGACTCAATGCGCAAGGAATCCAGCAACGTCGATAAAGACTCCTTTTCTGACTGCAGTCTCCGACAGACCCGTTCCAGGTCGGAGCGCACGCTGCGGTTTCGAAACAGGTTCATGGTCTTAAGGGTCGTTTCGGCGCATGGGCTCAGGTGGTTGGTTCACTTTAACCATGATGGGCGGAGATGACATGTCACGAAGTGTTTCGAAATGTAAACATTTGTCAATTCCTCAAGTTAGGTCCTGCAAGGTTCGGGTAATATTCAGTCCGACGAGGAATGCATGTGAATCCTGGCAGTGCCATCACCGAAACGAAAGTGCTTGTCGTTGACGACGATGAACGCATATGCCGGATGGTGTGCGCCTTGCTGAACAAGGAGGGATTCTCAGCGCAACACACAACCAGGGCCTCTGAGGTTCCCATGCTGGTGCGGCGCATTGAGCCTGAGTTGGTGGTTCTTGATCTGTTGATGCCCGACGGCCACGGGTACGTGCTGATACGCGAGCTACGAGCCCATTTTGATTGCAGCATCATCGTGCTCAGTGGAAATGACAAGCCAGTGGACAAGGTGGTCGGCCTGGAGCTCGGCGCGGATGATTATGTCACCAAGCCATTCGATCAACGCGAGCTGTTGGCGCGCGTGCGCAATGTATTGCGGCGCCGCGCGGATGTCCGTTCCCGGCCGGATTAGGGCATGGGCAACGGGATTTTTTGAAGGCTGGGACAGGCATCACATCGACAACGCGATGCGCGCTGCGGACGGAGGACCGTTCCGAGAGGGAGCGGCAACGCTGAGATGGAACCCTGGTCGATGCAGCCCTGACAGAATCTGGCGAAGATCAAAATGCAGCAAGTTCAGGGCGCTGGTATCCAGACTGGGGGACAGGAGCAAGGGGTTGATCCGGCGTTTCTGGCCAGAGTTGCCGCCAAGTCCCGGTGACATGGCACGTTTCATCCACCCTGATGACCTTGCCCGTGTCATGGAGCAGTACCGGCAATCAGGTGTGAGCCCGGCTCCCTATTGCATTTCCTACCGATTATTGCGCCCGGATGGAAGTGTGCTCTGGGTGGAGGAGGTGAGTGAGCCTGCCTTTGCCTCCGGCGGCGGGATTACCCATACCTTTGGGACCATGGCGGAGATTCCCGCTCCGCCAGCGGCGGAACAGGTGCGCGACTAGCGATCTTCGATGGCGCGCAGTTCCCCGTCGGTCTGGCGCAATCGCAGCGAAACCGCCCGCGCCAGTCGCGCAAACACCTTCAAGGCAAACACCGGATTGGCGAGGGCGTGGGTATTGAATTCCTTCCGCGACAATACATACAACTCACAATCGGTTTTCGCCTCCGCATCGGCGGAGCGTGTCCCCTTGTCCAGAAACGACATCTCGCCGAAATAATCGCCGCGCACAAAGGTCGCCAGGTGGTGGCGCTTGCCGCCTTGTAATGGCAGCAGGATGCCCACCATGCCGTTGCGAATCAGGAATATCTCGTCACCTTCATCGCCGCGGGAGAAGATCTTGCCTCCGACCTTGACTGAGCGTTCGTGCACGCAACTGCGCAATTCCCCGACGACAGACGGCTCCATCTCACGCAGCAACTCAATTTCCGCCAGATCCAGGGCACGTTGTGCATCCTTTCCGGCCCATCCGGCAGTCTCGAGGATCCGATCCTCCATCCATTCGATGGCTTCATCCCGCGTTTCGAAGACCCGGATCCCGTACTTTTCGCTGCCCACGAGACCCACCTGCCCCAGGTAACCTTGGATGTCCTGACGTTGCGGCAGGCTGGACGGCATGCCGCAGAACAGGATGCCGCCGTTTTTCTCCGCCAGCCGGCCATGCATCTGCTTGAATAGGTTGGCAGCGGTGTAATCCATCGATTGCACCCGTCTCATGTCCAGCAATAGCCAGCGCCGCAGGCGCAGATCCTGCTCCGCCTCGGTGAACAGTTGGTCGGTGGTGCCAAAGAAAAGGTTGCCCTGCAGGTCGAAAATCGCGCCCAGTTCCCCATGCTGCTGCAGCAGTTCCCGTTCCGACTCCAGCCGGTGCGTCTTCGAGGAGACTTCCCTGAGCGTCGCGCGCCGACGCAGCACCGAACCACGGATCTGGTCGCGGATGAAAAGCAGGATGGCGAGACCGACCCCGGAGGCGGATGCGGCAATCAGGCCGATGGTTTCTGCGACGACGACCACGGCGGCAATCACGGCGAAATCAAAACGAGTGTCCGGATGGCGCAACAGTTTGAATGCGGACCAGTCAAACATTCTGAACGCCACCACCAACAGAATTCCCGCCAGCGCCCCAATGGGAACCCAGGCGATCAGCGGACCCAGCAATACCATGGCCAGCACCACAAACACGCCCTCGATCGATCCGGACTTGGGAGTGGTGCCGCCGCTGGTAACATTGACCAATGTGGCGCCCATGGTGCCGGCGCCGGGCATGCCGCTGACGGT
>CAYMXG010000121.1:0-7005 GCA_964394115.1 uncultured Enterobacteriaceae bacterium
CCAGCCCTGCGCAACGGGCGGTCAGGATGATCCCGCGCATGGCCGCGGCAGGAACCCCGATCTCGGCAAGCGCGACCGCCAGGGCCGCACTGACATTGGTCACCAGTCCGGTATCCAGTTCCCTGCGCACGCACTTCTCCAGGGTCGAAAGCGCATGCAGGTGGTCGCCGCGCGCGCCGGCCTTCCTGACAATGTCAAGCAGGCGCGCGACGCGCGGGTCCCCCTTGCGATGAACGGGATGTCCGAATCCCGGGATATATTCCCTCCGCTCCACGTACCCGGTCACGATGGATTTCGCCAGCGCGGCACGGGCCACGCGGGGACGAGCGGCGAGTTGGTCCAGCAGGAGAGCGCAAGCGCTTGCGGTTCCCGCGAACCGGTCGCCGACGCCAAGCAAGCCGGCGGCCACGGCGCCCTGCACTGACTCCGGCGCGCCGTGAATGGTGAGCCGGGTGGCTATCGCGGATGGTGTCAATCCATGCTCCATGATTGTCACCAGCACGGCGTCCAGGATTTTGACCTGCCGGCGGGCAGGCATCCGGCCCGACAGTTGCAACAGGATCATCTGGCTGAAGGAAACCTTGCCCATGAGATCGGTTACCAGGTTTCTGCCGCGCACGGTGATTCCGTGCGTGCTGGATCCGCCGATGCGGGTGTGAATCCTCCCGGTCTTGCTCATGATTTTTCCCGCACACTCGTGTCAGTCATATTCCATCTGTTCGCCGTTGCCTTCCTCCGGCGCCGGCACATTATCAGGCAGCTCCATGGCCGCCTCCGGCGGTGTACCCGACTCCACCTCCGCTTGCATCAATTCATCGGGTACCCTGGTGGCAATGCCGATATGAAATGCCGCAAAGCCGGGCAGCACAAACTGATTCAGGGCCATGCCGATCACGCGGCCGTCAAAGGGTGATCGCACCTGCATCACTTCATTGCTGAGCGGATTGGTCACCGTGCCGAGGATGTCGCCCTCCTTCACGTTCGCGCCGAGCCGCACCGAGGCCAGCAGGATTCCGCCCTGGTCCGAGCGCACCCAGCGCGAGGCATAAAACACCGGCTGTTTCTCCGACCAGTGCCGCATGCGATCCATCATGCCCAGTTTGTCGATGAGTGTTTCCACTGCCAGCACGCCGAAATCCACATGCTCCACCTGCAGGGTCTGGGGTTCGCCCAGTTCAAACGTGACTGCCGGAATGCCTGCATCACTGGCCGCCCGCCGTAACGTGCCGGTGGCCCCACGGTGGTGCAGCACCGACGTCGCGCCGAAGTATTCGGTGAAGCGGAATACCTTGGGATCCGAGAGATCGGCGCGCAGTTGCGGAAGATTGGTGCGATCCAGTGAACCGGTGTGCAGGTCCACCAGGTAATTGCAGTTTGTGACAATCTGCCGGAAAAACAGGTAGGCAATGCGCGCTGCCGCGCTGCCGCGTGGATTACCCGGAAAGTATCGGTTCAGGTCGCGCCGGTCCGGCAGGTAGCGCGAGGCGCGCAGGAAGCCCAACAGGTTGACAATGGGCACGCCGATGACCGTGCCGGACAATTGTTGCGGGTCCAGGTCACCCATGACCCGGCGCACAATCTCCACGCCGTTGAGTTCGTCGCCGTGGACCGCGGCCATCAGGCAAAGCACGGGCCCGCGTTTCAGGCCGTGTGCAACCAGCACCGGGGTATCCAGCGAGCGGCCGCCGAAGGACTGGCCGGCGCTCCATTTAAGTTCAGAACGCTGGCCGCCGAAGATCTCCACGCCCAGCAATTGAACCGGCGCGGCCAGCACCGTGGTTCCGGCCTCCGCTTCCGCCGCGCCCGCTGCCGGTGGCCCGGCCTGCGGCGCTGTTGCATCCGGCGCCGCCGCCGGTTCCGGGGATTGCGGCAGCGGTGCCTCCGGCATCTCCTCCAGGCTCAGGTCCGGCAGAAGATAATCATCGCCGATATCCACTGGCAGGATATCCTCCGGCGCGCCGGGTTCCACGGCCTGCTCAGTTTGTGGCTGTGCCTGGCGGGCCACCGGGACTGCTTCCGCAACGGCCGGAGATTCCCCGTCCTGGGCCGCGAGTATCCCGGCGGCCAATGCCAATGGCACGCAGATGAACCAGAAGGCGCCGCGCATCGAGCCGGATATTGGCATCAGCGTATTATCATGGCGCGGGTTCCGTTTTGCCAACGCCACCCGTCTGCCCCATGATGACGGCATTCGTTTCAGGACCTTCCGCTAATGCCCCTTGCCGCCGAATTGCAATCCGATGCGCCCGTGGTGGCACGTTTACGTGCCACGCTGGACGCCGCCGGTGCGCGTTACCGCATCCTGCAGCACCCCCAGGCACTGGCTTCCGCCGGCGACGGCGCCAGTCACGGCTTTGGTCCGCTCGAGCAGATGGCTCCAACGCTGATCCTGCGCACCGAGCAGGGCTACCTCGCGGCCATCATCAGCGGCGCCACGCGCCTGTCATATAAAAAGATCAAGAAACACTTCGGCCTGCGGGATGTTTCCATGGCATCTCCCGCCGAGGTGCTCGACGTAACCGGCGCCGAAGTTGGCGCCGTGGCGATGATCAATCCGGGATTGCGGACATTGATCGACACTCGTCTGCCATCAAACGGCGAGGTGTTTGGCGGCTGTGGCATTCCGCATTACTCACTGGCGATACATGCCAGTGACCTTGTTTCCGTCACCGCAGCGGATGTGTTCGACTTTACCGAGCCCCGAAACCCATGACCCCGTTGTTGCGCAAACTGGTGTTAGTGCTTGTTACCCACGCTGCAATCCTGATCCCCACAGCAGTCCTGGCCGCGGCCGTCAATAATCCGCGCCCGCTCCCCATTGCCGAGGGATTGAAGCGCATCAAGCTGCCACCCGGCTTTGTCGTCGATCTCTACGCGGACAACGTCAAGGGCGCACGCGCCATGGCGCTCAGCCCGGCCGGCATCCTGTATGTGGGTACGTTCACGGAATGGGGCAAGAAACCCTTCGGTAAGGTCTACGCCCTGCGGGATAAGGATGGCGATGGCCGTGCCGAGGAGGTCCGCACGCTTGGCGAGGGTCTGGATCACCCCAACGGCGTGGCCTGGCACAAGGGAGACCTTTACGTCGCGGAGATCTCCCGCATCCTGCGTTTTCGTGACATGGACAATCATCTGGACAACCCGCCCGCGTTCGAAGTGGTCGGCGACCCGTTCCCGAAGGATTTCCACCATGGCTGGAAGTTCATGCGCTTCTCGCCGGACGGCCGTTTATACGTGCCGGTCGGCGCGCCGTGCAATAGCTGTGAACCCGACGCTCAGCACGGCGGCATCTGGCGCATGAATGCCGATGGCAGCGGACGCGAGGTGTTTGCGCGCGGGATCCGCAACAGCGTGGGATTCGACTGGCATCCGGTTTCCGGGGAATTGTGGTTCGCCGACAATGGCCGGGATGACATGGGTGATGACATGCCGCCGGAGGAATTGAATCGCGCCCCGAAACCCGGGTTGCATTTCGGTTTTCCTTACCGCTACGGCAAGGCGCTGGTGGACACCGCATTCAAGACCACGCTCACTGAAAAATATTTCACGCCGGCGGCACTGGAGATGCCTGCCCACCGCGCGGGCCTCGGCATCCGGTTTTACACCGGCACGCAGTTCCCGGCGCAGTATCAACAGCAGATCTTCATCGCCCACCATGGGTCCTGGAACCGCGCGCAACCCGACGGCTACCGCGTCTCCGTGGCGACATTGAAAGGCAACGAGGTGGTCAATTACGAGGATTTCGCCAGCGGCTGGCTGGAGGAGGATCATTACTGGGGCCGCCCGGTGGATGTGGAGATATTGCCTGACGGCTCGCTGCTGGTGTCCGATGACTTCGCCGGCGTGATCTATCGCATTCACTACACCGGCAAATGAATCAGCGCTTCAAGGAATCATAATGTCGCCATAACTTCCGCAGCCCTGCGGCAGTTTTCCTCCCTCTAATACGCACAACGGCCCCTACCGGGCCGCTGAAAGGTACACGGGAACCTCTGAATAAGTTCAGAGATTCCCTGAGCTAACCCAGGAGAAAAACAGAGATGAATATTTATACGCTGCGTTGCGGAGAAGTCGTGCCACTGGGTGTCGAGTGCGCACTGCCGCCGCCGGGCCGCGAATCCGCCACGCGGCAATGGGTGCGCACTTTGGGTTTTGCGGCCTTGTGCTTCCTGCCGGGCCTGGCCGTATTCAACCCCGCCATCCAGGATTTGCTGTTGCCGGATGCGCCGGTCATTGAGGTTTCACCCGCCGGCCCTGATCTGGCGCGAAATTCGCTGACGTGTCCGCCCTGAATCGGGGGGCGCGGCCACCGGTGCCCTCCTCCTGGCTCGAACTGCGGCCACGGGTTGGACGTGCCGCACTGGAAGTAGATGGCGTGTCGGCAACAGCCGGCGCGATTCCGCTCCGGGGCGCGTACAAGCCTGCGCTGGAGGTGCCTGGAAGTGTCCTGGTCTCCGCGGCGCCGGATCCTGAATTTCGGATTCCCACGCCGAGATTGCCGGGCCCATTGCTGCCGGCGCCCATGGCCACGGGACTGTTGGCGGCAACCGGCTGCGTGCCCGGGCTGCCGGGAACCTTCACCGTCGCAGGTTGGTAGGGCTTGCCGGCATTGTAGTGTCCGGCGCCGGTTACGGGCCTGGTACCGGCTGATGTTATGCGATTACCGAAATACACCCCGGCGTTGCTGTTGCCATTCGGTTCATTGCCCGTTGCCCGGATGATTTGCCCGGTGCCGGAAACGGAATTCGTACGCGTCCCCCAAATTGGGCCGACAGTGTTGTTGGCAATGCTGTTACCGGTGTTCCCGCCAAAGTAGTAACTGGTTCCACGTCCCGGCTTTGTCCCGCCGGGCTTTGTCCCCCCCGGTTTGACGCCGGCGAGGGAATTTCCATCCCGGCCATCCCAGTCATTGTCCTGGTCGCCGTGATGGCCACCGTCGTGATCCCTCCCATCATGATCCCGCCCGCCATGATGGCCGCCGCCACCGTGATGATGGCGGTCGCGGGGACAATAAAACGAGTGCCCATAAAATCCGTTCCACTGATCCGGGTAATAGGTGGCGTAATGCGGAATGAAACCGGACCCATATCCGAATCCATATCCGAACCCGGAACCATATCCGAATCCGGAACCATAACCAAAACCGGATCCATATCCGTAACCGTATGCGGGGCCGTACCCGTAGCGCGGTTCGAATTCATACCCATACCATGGATAAATCGTGCGGCTCTGGATATACACGGACGGCGAGCCATAGTAGGAATAAGTCGAGGGCAATGGATCGTTGTAAGAGGTCAGCGATTTTCCTGAGCGCCCATAAAAATACGCGGATGAGCCACCCGCCCCCGCCACTACCGGTGGCGCCAGCGGCACGGTCACATTTGCCGCGCTCTTCTCCACCAGGATCTGCAACGCGTCCAGGCCCAACCCGGATTGACGCAGGGCGGTCAGGCGCGCCGTGTCCAAGGTGAACGCCATGTCCCGCGTTTCAATGAAGGTAACCACCACCGGTTCGGAGATTTGGTTCTCCGCCAGCAGTTGCAAATCTTCCTGGGTGAACAGGAGACGCACCGGCTCCGCCTCCAGCGTCGCGTCGCCGTTGACCGGTTGCAGCGGCAGCGCCACAAGCATGCCCTGCACGATGGCGTCGCCAACCCCGGACTGGCTCAGGTACACCACATCCCGGGCACTGAGCATGAACTCGGACTGGGTCGCGGACAGGACTTCATTGATCTCATCGTCCGTATAGCCACTGGCATGCAGTCGCACCACGTCCTCGGTGCCCAGTGCCAGCGCGGCATCCGGCAGCCAAAGGCTTAGCAACAGCGGGAGTATCCAGAGGCGGGCGTTCACTTGCTGTTCCGAATGGGTTTTCACATTAAATTAGACATCTTTTCCGGGGCAAGTTCTGCGAATAGATCGGGGGCTGGCCATGCTTTCGGTTCCTGGCGGGAATTATCCCGCAAAATCCGCCGCCATGCGCCGGCGCAGTGCGGTATCTGGCAGTGCACCATGGAGCGCGGTGATGTTTTCCGCCATATGCGCCACCTGGGACGTGGCCGGGATGGCGCAGGTCACCGCCGGGTGCGAAACGATGAACTTGAGTAAAACCTGGGCCCAGTTCCGGCATCCGATTTCCGCGGCCCAGCCCGGCAATGGCCGCCCGCGGACCTGGTCGAACAGCGCCCCGTGCTCGAATGGGCGGTTAATAATGACCGCAATCCCGTGTTCCGCGGCCAGCGGCAGGAGCCGTTCCTCCGCCTCCCGATCCGCAATGTTGTAGGTGAACTGCACGAAGTCCAATTCTTCCGTACGCATGATCTGCTCCAGTTCTTCGTGGCGCCGGCCATGGGACGTGGTCACGCCGATGTACCGGATCCTCCCTGCCGCCTTCCATTCCCGCAATGTGGGCAGGTGGGCATCCCAGTCCAGCAGGTTATGCACCTGCATCAGGTCGAAACCGCCCTCGCCCCATAATTGCTCGGAACGCTCCATCTGGTTGATGCCGAACCGGCGCCCCAGTATCCAGACCTTCGTGGCCCGGAAAGGTCTGGCAGGGAAATGCAGTTCACGCAGGCATTGGCCCAGTACCGCCTCGGCGCGGCCGTACATCGGCGACGAATCCAGCATGGCGCCGCCGCGCTCCAGGAACGCGCGCAGGATCTCCCGGCGTTCCGCCAGCCCTTTTGGATCGTCGCCCACATGAAAGGTAATCCAGGTGCCCATGCCGATGGCGGGAAGGAGTTGCCCGGACTTCGGGATGGCCCGCAACAGCGGCGGGCTGTTCTGCGCGGTATACCCCATGCCCGGCAGCGCCTGCATTCCTGCCGCTGCACCTGCGCACAACAGCGTTCGCCGCCGGGTCATGGACATTAGTCTATATGGGGCGCTGATGATCTCCTCATGCGGATAATTTCATAATTTCGATAAGCCCATGATTACAGAAAGATTCCGGCGCGCCACAGCTGGCGGGTACAGCAGCGGGGCGAACGGAGCGGGATTCCA
>CAYMXG010000122.1:0-6946 GCA_964394115.1 uncultured Enterobacteriaceae bacterium
GCGAGCTCGCGTTGACGCTTGGCGTGGGCATAGTTCGGTTTGGCCATTGGCAATCCCCTTTGGATGTGAATGAGTTCGCAGAATAACCGATTTGCAGGTTAAAGTTTCGTGCGCTGCAATCGCAAAGCATTTCCGACCACGGAAAGTGAACTCAGGCTCATGGCGGCGCTGGCCCACACCGGGGTAATCAGGAGGCCGAAGAAGGGATACAGCACCCCTGCCGCCACCGGGACACTCAACACATTGTAGATAAACGCCAGGAACAGGTTCTGGCGGATATTCGCCATGGTTGCCCGGCTCAGGCGCCGCGCGCGGGCGATACCGCGCAGGTCACCCTGGACCAGCGTCACGCCGGCGCTCTCCATCGCAATGTCGGTGCCGGTACCCATGGCGATGCCAATCTGCGCCTGGGCCAGCGCGGGGGCGTCGTTGATGCCGTCGCCGGCCATGGCGACGATGTGGCCCTGGCCCTGGAGTTGCTTTACGGCCGCGTTTTTCTGCTGCGGCAGCACTTCGGCGACCACTTCGTCGATTCCCAGACTGCGGGCCACCGCCTCGGCGGTGGTTCGATTATCTCCGGTCAGCATGATGATGCGCAGACCATCCTCATGCAGCAGGCGAATGGCCTCGGGGGTGGATGCACGAATTGGATCCGCCACGCTGACCAGCCCGGCCAACTTGCCGTCAACGGCCAGCAGCATCACCGTCCGGCCTTCGCGCCGCAGCTCATCCATTCGATTCTGCAGCGAGTCGCCGGCGATCTGGTGATCAGTCAACAGTCCGATGTTGCCCAGCAGCAGACGCCGCCCCTCCACCGTACCGGTGACGCCTTTGCCGGTGACCGATTGGAAGTCCACCGCATCGACCAGCGGCAGTTTCCGGCGTTCTGCCCCTTTGACAATGGCGGCGGCCAGTGGATGCTCACTGCCGCGCTCCAGACTGGCGGCCAGCCGCAGGATTTCGTCAGCGCTGAATCCTGCTGTCGGTTCCACTTCCGCCAGACGCGGCTTGCCTTCAGTCAGCGTGCCGGTCTTGTCCACGATCAGCGTGTCTGCCTGGTGCAGGATTTCGAGGGCCTCGGCATTCCGGAACAGCACACCGGTTTCTGCTCCGCGGCCGGTGCCGACCATGATCGCCAATGGCGTCGCCAGCCCAAGCGCGCAGGGGCAGGCGATAATAAGCACCGCGACCGCATTCACCAGGGCAAGTGCCAGGCGTGGCGGTTCTCCCCATGCCGCCCAGACCAAAAAGGTCAGTACGCTGATCAAAAGAACGGCCGGGACAAAAAAGCCGGAAACGATGTTCACCAACCGCTCGATGGGTGCCCGGCTGCGTTGCGCCTCGCCGACCATGCGGGCGATTTGCGCCAGCAACGTGTCGGAACCGACGCGGTCGGCGCGCACCAGCAGGCCACCCGTGCCGTTGAGAGTGCCACTGATGACCTTTGCCCCGGGCTCCTTTTCCACCGGGATCGGCTCACCCGAGATCATCGACTCATCGACCGCGCCGCGGCCCTCCGTCACAGTGCCGTCCACGGGGATTTTCTCACCCGGCCGCACGCGCACCAGGTCACCCACGCGAATATGCCCGAGGGGAACGTCTTCTTCCCGACCGTCCGGCCGGACCACGCGCCCGGTCCTGGGGGCAAGGCCGAGCAGGCGCCGGATGGCCCCGCTGGTCTGGCTGCGTGCGCGCAATTCCAGCACCTGTCCCAGCAGGATCAGCACCGTGACCACGGCCGCGGTGTCGAAGTACGGCTCGACCGCGCCGCCGGCCATGCGGAATCCTTCCGGGAACAATCCGGGTGCGATGGTGGCGACGACGCTGAATACATAGGCCGAGCCGACGCCCAGTGCGATCAACGTGAACATGTTCGGGCTGCGATGCACGATGGAGGCCCAGCCACGTTCGAAGAACGGCCACCCGCACCAGAGCACGACCGGCGTCGTCAGTACAAGTTGACCCCAATTCAAAAGCCCCATGTCGAAGGCGTGCAGCGGATTCCCCGGCAGCATCGCACTCATGGCGATGACAACAACAGGCAGGCTCAATGCGGCGCCGATCCGGAACCGGCGGCGCATGTCGGCGTATTCGGGATTCAGTCCTTCCTCCGCCGTGGCTGTCTCCAGCTCCAGCGCCATGCCGCACTTCGGACACGCACCGGGATGGTTCTGGCGGACTTCGGGATGCATCGGGCAGGTGTAGACCGCCCCGGCCGGGGCGGGGGGCGGAGGAGGCGAGGTTACCTCCACGTACCTGCCGGGCCCGGCCTGGAATTTTTTCAGGCAATGGGTGCTGCAGAAGTAGTAGGGACGTTCCTGGTAGGTAAACGAACCGGCGGCGGTCGCCGGTTCGACGGTCATGCCGCAAACGGGGTCCCTGGCAACTGGATGGATTGAGTCCTGAGGCATCGTGGATGATCTCAGCTGCCTATCTGGACTCCAATCGATTGAACGGCTGGCGAAACAGTCGAATCAAGGGTTTTTCCATCAGCAAATGATAGAGCACACCGGCAACCAGGCTTGAAACAACCCCCACGAACATGCCGATCCCCCAACTTGCCAGACCGGGCAACCGTGCCACCAGCCTGCTGGTCAGTGATATCAATGGATTGTGAATCAGGTAGATCGAGTAACTTGCGTCACCCAGCAATACCATCCAGCGCGGCAGAGCCAGCCTGCCCTGGCGTTCCAGCAATACGGCGCCCAGAACCAGGGCGGCAAATGGCAGGCCAAACAGGATTCTATGTTCCGCGGCAAAGGTCCAGAACAGCAGCACAACAAAAACAGAGAAACCCAGGAATAAAAATGCCATGGCGAAACGATTTGCAATCCCACGCGCCAGGTACGCCACGCCCATGCCAAACACGAACTCGAGATTTACAGGGCTCAACATGCGTGCCAGAAACGGGGAAAATCCGCCCCCCTTGGCCAGCCATAAACACGCACATATGGCCAGGACCCACCCGGTCACAAAGATCAGAAACAGGCGATTTGAGATAAAGAACAGACAGAAGATCAGGTAAAACAGCACTTCATGAATCAGTGTCCAGGCCACTGATAATGCGGGGGGTTGCGCATCAGGTAATAACAGCAGGGAACTCAACAAACTGAAATCGGAACGATTTCCCTGGCTCAGGTTGGGCAGCAATAAATAACTGATCATTAACGCGATTGAGACTGGCCAATAGGGCGGAAATATCCGGACAAATCGTTTGATGCCATAGGTGCGCATTGATCCAACCGACTTTTCATCATCGAAATGGCTGCTCAGGATGATGAAGCCGGAGAGGACAAAGAAAAAATCCACGCCAAGAAAACCATGTTCAAAAATCGAACTCAGCCATGCCGGCAGCCTGCTCACAAAAAAACCGGTACTCATGGCGGCATGCTGAATGACAACTCCCAACGCCGCCAAGCCACGGAATACCTGCAGCGAATCGAATTGTCTTAATGGCACGATGCGCAGGCCCCACGGCGTTGCGGACTTCCCGGCCGCGCGCCGGTTCGGTGCGGTGGCGTGTCGTGTCCGGAGTCCGTGGCGACTGGGCGGGGTGATGCTGGTGGCATCGACTTGCCTGATCGCACCTACACTGATTCACGCAGTACATAGGCCATGCGTGTCTGCCACCCCGGGCCGGTCGCTTTCCAGCGCGCAAGCGTATCGGGCGGCAACCGCAGGCTGATTGCGACTTTTGAATCCGAAGATTTGGGACGGCCCCGTGGTTTGAGCATGTTTGCCGCAGTGCGCCCGCCGAAGATTTTCGGCAATGCCTCCTTCGCCGGCCGCGCCTTCGCCATCATGGCCATTGTCCATTCCGAATTTTGCCGGATAGTCGTCTTATTGGTTTTGGATCGCTTTTTCATACCGTTTCGCTTCGCGTTGATCGGGCATCGACTACCACACGATCGCGCCGTCTTGCTTGATGGACCGTGCGCGCCTGACGCACCTCATTAGAAACCCCTCTGGCGGCGACGATACCGTGCCTTCTACAACCGAGACCCAACACGTATCTGCTGTGTAAAGTCGATCCGCGGAAGCCGGCTTGAGGGCAATGTTCTCTCCACCCTTGAAAGCAGCAATATCACCGGCCATGCTCGGATATTCAATACCGTCTATTTTTGGGTTGTCCAATAGTATTTCCGAAATGGCTATAGAAAGCTTGAACTGATGCTCCTGTCCGCGATTAACCACACGCGTGAACTCGCGAGCGAGAAATGATCTTATGAGCACGTTTTTGTTTTTGTGCCCTCTGACAAAGTGCCTCCCAACCGCAGTATTCTCAAGTAACCGAACCGACGAGCTAGTTCCGAATTGTGATGCCCTTTCTGCGACTCCGAGCTCCATCACGTGAGGATGTTTTGACTGGTCCGTTAGCCGAAGCTGAAGGACTGTGAACACATCCCCAACCTCCGGGCGCAATTCCAGAATGGCGGTGTGATGGCTTGCAGCCGCATACATGATTGGGCATCCCGGCCGGTTCAGGCGCCCATACGTACGTATTACCTCTGGCCGCGGGTACCAAATGTCTCGAACGTTGTCGAAGTACGCTTGGTTGATATGCTTACGTGCCCGCCACGCATTTGTTGATGAAATGGTCCGTGTCAAGCACGAGTATCCTAGCATGAGGCTCTGGACTCGATGTTTCAGGTCATCCACAGATAGTGACGCGCGGTCACAGTTTTCCAATGCGTCAATCGCCCTGTGTATCTCAGCGATTGAAGTCTTGGTCAGCGGGTGCTTCATCGGCCCCACGATGCCATATATGCCCAACGATTTTCTTCAGTCGCGCACGTGCGCTGAAACATGAGCGAGTCGCACAGTGCCGGAGACGTCGGCTGGACGAACTTGTTCGGTAACCTTCACTATGGTGTCCAAGTCAGCTTAGTGTTTCTAACACAGGAGGACATCATTCGGTTCCAAGGAATCTCTGATAGAACGATCCATTCAATGGCCGACAATAGATGGACTGCAGCCAGACCAAGAGTTATGTCTTTCAGGTCAGACCACACATGAGCCGTTTCCTCGCACAAAAATGGACGTATTTCCATCCTAGGCGTTGGCATTCCCGTGTCGTGCTTAAAAAGCATTGGCAACAGACATCCTTGGTCGGTGGCAATGAAGTCGGGGCGCAAAAGGAAATCCGTACTCCCGAGTGCCGATGGCAAGATTGAGCGCTCACTTCCGAGCCAGTCCGACTTGCGGCTCCATATGGCGGCATACCAAGGGTTCTTTATTTTCGGTAACGTTGCGGCTGGGATTACCTGAGCACCCAAGTCAAGTCCCGCAATCATGTGACGATGTTCTAATGGGGCCCTGGACAGCGACTTAACCGCAGCCGTCTGTGCTGTAGCCTTCTCAAGCGACTGTCCTGCACTCCCATGGACGTAGAGAGTGTGTTTAGCTTCGATATATGCAAGTACAGCTTCGGCTGGCACTTGTTCTTTTCGCGAGAGATCCTCTCCAATCGAACGAAGAGCAGGGAAGCGTGTTGAATCGAATATAATAATGTCGTCGCCGGCAACGGTGCCATCTTGCGCTACAATGAACCCACGGCACACAGATGCCCTGCGCGGGATAATACTCTTCAAAACTTCGCAAAGTGCAATCTCGAATTCATCACCATAATCAAAATTGTGAACAGTTCGGATGCCGTCGAACTTCGCCTGGAAACGCCCGGCCAATTGGCCCAGCCAATTGTTATACAGAGCCAATTCAGTCATGGTTTCATCGCCGAACGACGCATATAAGGCGCGCGCTTTAGCTCGGCGCGCTTGTTACGCTGCATTGTGCGATTCCTTTCGCATAGTAGTACATGCTTCCAATGTTTCTTTGCTCTCGCCGACAACAAATCGATTAGAAAGTAATACCATTTTCCGATTGAAGTTGTTCACTACCCGGCTTTCCCATGTAACTCCACGAGTTATGGAGAGCCGTGCACCTTCAACCGGTGGATTGGGCAGCACCGCCAAGCGTGAAATGGATGGGGCTCTTCGAATCTCAGGATGACGCATCAACAGTGCATAGCGGGAACTTAGGGGAAAGAAAACCTTGGTTCCGGCGAGCGCAACTCCGGGTTCATCAGGAGGCAGAACGTCGGCATTATGTAGAGAGACGGGACTATCAGTTGTGATGAATGCGGAGCCCTTCCCTGCCTCGTAAATTTCCCACTCCATCCGCATAAACCATGGGTAGAGTTTCCCAGTGAGTATCCGCATGTAATCAAAGCGCGCGGAGTCGTTGATTGTCAGTTCCATTTCGCCGACTCTAACAGTATCCGCAATGTCACTTGGAAATAACTGCAGTAGCGTTTGGCGCGTCAGCTCTTTTGCTGCTTCGGACTGTCTAGGAACTCTGATCCGCTGCAACTCTATGTAATTGAGCAGTATCGCGTCTTGCCCTGAAAGGGTAGCCGGGGACTGGATTAAGCGATCTAGTGAGTTTTTCGCGGCTGTCTCAAGCCACTCGCCTAGTCCCTTCTCAAAAACATCTGGATCTACGCCAGGTGGCGCCCACTCTTGGCGGTAGTAGGAGTTAATCGTCATCACCTCCCTCGGCCGCTGCTTTCTGAACGAACCAGTTGCACGATCGAAAACATGCAGAAATCCGTGCTGATCACTGAATCGCGCCAAATATGACTTGGGGACATAGTGATGCATCTTTGGACGGCTGGCGCGTGTCATATGCTGCCTATCTCGAACTCGACAGCCCAAATACGGACCTACGTTTCGCATGTCGGGAGGATATAAAACCAATTAGTAATGAATTCAGTGCCATGGTGTAATTTAGCCCTACAGACTAAATAAAAAGTCCTGCATGAACTGCGCCCCATCTTAGCCCACCAAAACTACCGCAGAAACTGCGACAATCATTGTCACTTACGGCACGAATTCCACGCGCAGGTTGCGCCGGACACTGCGTCCATGGTCATCCACGGCGGTGAGTT
>CAYMXG010000123.1:0-6941 GCA_964394115.1 uncultured Enterobacteriaceae bacterium
CCGCTGACGGCCTGTTGCCCGGCATAGCCGTGATCGGCCGCAACTGCCTCCTCCAGGATCGAAAGCAACCTGGTGGCCACCATGGGTTTCTTCAGGTAGCGGGCCCGGTCTCCGGGACTGGCGGGTGGCGGTTCATTGCACACCAGCACACTGGAGATGATGGCTTTGTCCTTGTGCATGTTGAGATAGGCGTTCCAGCGTTGCGCGGCATTGGGCGCGTCGATATTGACGATCACGATGTCAGCCAGCTTCCTGTCCGGTTTGGATTCAAACAGGACAAAACGCGGCAGGCGGTTTTTCGTCAGGATGAACAGTGCCTGCAGCACGGATTGCTCCTGTTCATCGAAGCCGATGGATGCAATGGAAAAGATGTCATTTGCCATAGGAGTGAGCGCCAGAAAGTTGTCAGGTTGAACGAGTTTTCCGTCCCGGGTCGCCGTTAATCCGGCTACATCGTTATCACTTCAGTACTGAGTACCAGCTGGTCCATGGAGGGTTGCACAAACTCCCCCTGGCCATAGTCAAATCCCAGTTCAATGGCGGTCGCCAGTTGCCGTGCACTGCCGATGTTTTCAATCACCGTCAATGCGCCCAGTTCCCGCGCCTGTGAACTTACCTGGGCCACGTTTTCCATGCTTTTTTCATCCATCGCGAACTTAACAAATTCAAAGCCACCCTGTTTGATACAGGTGCCGAGAACGCTGGCATTGACCACATCATATAGCGCAAATGCCACACCCCAGGCATCCCGCATCTGGTCGATAAAGCTCATGAAGTTCTTTTTGTGGGCCAGAAAATCCGGCGGGTGGAGTTCAAACACGATGGTGGACGCGATATTCGGATTACTGGACTTCTTCAGCAGATCCTGCATCCAGTTGAACAGGATGCGCTGCGACAGCGTCTCGGGGCTGAGCCGGATGAACAGTCCGCACTTTGTGGCCCCGTGCACCTTTTCCAGGGCCAGCAATTGCCCGAGCATGTGCCGTGTCACCCATAAATCCAGCATGCCGGGGTTGCCGCCACTAATCTTGCAGTTGCGCAGGTCCTGGGAGCGAATGGTCTGGTCAGGTCCGATGATCAGGTTCAGTTGCACCTGGTAGTAGCTCGCCTTGACGGTGGTGGCTGCCTCGGAGAGGGCGATATACGGCTGATAATAGGGTTGAATGCTGTTGCTCTTGATGATCGCAGTCAGGTCGATGCTGACAGCAGCCGGAGCCGGGGCTGGTACTGTGGCCACCGGGACCGGTCCGGATTTTGCTTTGACCTCAGTGGTGGCGGATTCCCCGGGCGGGGCGGGGACCGGTGCCGGACCCGGATCGGACCTGGCGCCGGTGGCGGTGGTCACGCTCTCCTTGGCATAGACACGGTATTCATTCGGGCCGCTTTCCATGGCGTCCAGGCAGGCGCGATCCGCGTGCATCAGCAGCAGGTCGACATCATCCCCCGGCTTGACCGCGACAACCCCGATATTGACGGGTGACTCCAGTACCACATGGGGGTCGGCCGGGTAGGAAAAGCGGACTTCGCGACAGATATTCTGCGCCACCCGCTCACCCATGCCGGCATCGTCACAGTCACGGATGAGACAGGTCACTATCGCGTCTCCCATGCGTACGACGTTCGGTTCCAGCCGCTGGGACAGCATCAGTTTCGCGACCGTCTCGGTAATGTAGTTGCAGTAGGCATCGGTACGCAGCAGTCCCTGCTCCGCATAGATGGTGCGAAAGTTCCGCACCTGGAGCTGCAACAGAAATGCAAACGAACCCGCCTTCTGCTGCGTCGTGGTTTCTTTGATCTTCCTGTAAAAGGTGACCTTGTTGAAGACGTTGCTTTGTTGGACCAGGGTCGTGGACAACCGGTTCTGCTGCTGGTGCTTGGCGCGGGCTGATTGCACCGCCTGCGCCAGCCGGTCCATGGACAGCTTGGACTTGTTGATGTAGTCCTGCGCGCCAAAGCGCATCGACTCCACCGCCAGTTCCTCGTTCCCATGTCCGGTCAACATGATGGTGGCCGGAAAGCCGCTGGAGGTCTGATACTTGCGCAGCCAGTCAAGACCGTTGCGTCCGCGCCCAAGCTCATAATCCATGATCAATACCTCGTGGCTTGACCACGGAAAATCCGCCGGCGGCTCGTCATGCTCAAGTGGATCAAAGAAGGACAACCTGGCTTCCGGAAACATCTTCCCGAGAAATGTCTTGAGCAGAACACGGAAACCCTCGTCGTCATCTATGACGAGCACGGATTTGAGCGGGCTGTCGTGATCTGGTGCGGCTTGCATAAGCTGTTTATCCCGGACTGGCTGCTACTGCCGAGGCGCCGGGCAGCAAACAGGAAACCACGCCAGGCGCGGGTCATGCCGATACTTCCCGCGTGCCAACCCCCGCTGCCCGCATGAAAATCATTGGCGCGAACCAGTCCCGATCTCAGTGCCTGGAATTCTAATCGCCGGGGGAAATGCCAACTGCCAGACATTGTAGATAAATTGTAAAAAAGTGTCGCCGGGCGGGTGGGCGCCTTTGCCGGCAACTAGAATGGGCGCAGCAGAAATGCCGCCATGGACGTGCCAAAAACAGCGCCATGACCGGTCCAGACGTAGCACAGGCATGAACAGGAAGACTGGAGAACTGACATGACCGGAACATCCGGCGCCACCTCAATTCAATTTGAAAGTATCACCCGGATTACCGGCGGTGATCCCGACATGATGAGGGAAATGCTGGACCTGTTCCTGCGTTTGGCACCGGAATCCCTGCGCCGGATGAAAGAGCAACTTGAATTGCAGGCATGGGAGGCGCTCGCGCGTGAAGCGCATAAATTCAAGCCGTCGACCATGTACATGGGAATGGTCGCGGTGTACAAAAACCTGGAGCTGGTGGAGGAAATGGCCCGGGGCAACCCCGACCGTGAAGCTTTGTCCCGGCTGATCAAGGAAATTGACGCTGAATGCGCCTTCGCCTTTCCGGAACTACGGTTGTTGCAGGATGGACTGGCCTGCTGATCGGTGCCGGATGGCACGCCGATGCATGCAGCAAGTGAATGACGGGATTATTGCACAGGATTTCCCCGGTGGAGCATGGTTCTGAAACTTATCGGTTGCTGACTGCGGACACGGCCGCAGGGACGGTACTGCCGCAAGATGGTGGCTCGGTTGTGCCACCGGCAGGGGCGGATCCCACGTACGCCGGGAGTTCGGTCCTGGTGGTGGATGATGACGAGATCACGTGCAAGTTGATCGCGCACTACCTGCAGGAACTTGGCGCGAACGTCAGTCTGGCATTTACCGGTGAGGACGCGCTCCGGATCATGGCGGGAGACGGGGTCGACCTGATGATTCTGGACGTACTGCTGCCGGATCTCTCCGGCTTCGAGGTATGCACACGGGTGAAGGCGGACCCCTGCAGTGCGATGGTGCCGGTGGTGATGGCGAGCGGCCTGGGTTCGCGCAAGGACCGGATCGAGGGACTGCGCGCAGGCGCCTCGGACTTCCTGGTCAAGCCGGTGGATCGCGCAGAATTGATTGCCCGCGTCGGAAACCTGCTGGACCTGCACCGCATGCGCAAGGCGCTTGAAGCGGAGCGCATCGGCCGGCTGGCGCGCGAGGTGGATGCCCAGCGCGCGATCTTTCAGCGCTATATGTCGCCGGCGGTGGTGGAGCGGATATTCAGCGGCGATCCGGAACACAAGGATGCCCTTGCCACGCGCAACGAACGGCTCGAAGCCGCCGTTCTGTTTGCAGACTTGCGCGGCTTTACCAGCATGGCGGAAAGTCTCTCGCCACATGATGTGGTGTCATTGCTGAACCGTTACTTCGCCCACATGACGCTGATCGTGCATCGCCACGGCGGCACCATTTTCCATATGGCAGGCGATGCGCTGATGGTCGGATTCGGGGTGCCGTTTGTGCAGTCCGACGCCGTGGCGCGGGCGTTGCGCGCCGGACAGGAGATGATCGCCGAGTCCGGACCGGCGTTCGCGCGCTGGCCGGTCGATGTCGGCCTGGGTGTTGGCATCAATGTTGGCGAGGTGGTCGCCGGCAACATCGGTTCACCCGATTACATGAGCTATACGTTGATTGGCGATGCGGTAAACGTCGCCGCCCGCCTGACCGCGCGCGCCCGGGCCGGCGAAATTCTGCTGTCGGAAGAGGTGCGTTTCGCGCTCGAGTCCGCCGGCATGAACATGCCGCTGATACCGGTACCGCCATTGACGCTGAAGGGAAAAGCCCAGCCCGTGCAGGCCTGGGCGCTGGCAGTCATCCAGCGCACCGCGCGCAGCGAGACCGGAGTACAGGCTTGAGCAGCCACGGTGTGCAGAAGCCGGGCCGGGGGTGACCCGGGGAACAGGCAAAACCCGCTTCCCGGTGCTGGCTACGGGCGCTAGACTCTCGTGCCGTGACCAGCATGTGGCACCACTGCGAATGTGTGTGCACGGTCGGTTGCCAATGGAGAGCCGGAGAAAGATGCGAATTGCAATGCTGGAAGACGATCCGTTTCACGCGGAATTGGTCGGTTCCTGGCTCAGGGCTGCGGGGCATACATGTACCGTAACCGAGAGCGGCGAGGCGTTCATACGACAGCTCGGCAGGGAGAGTTTCGACCTGTTGATCCTGGACTGGGTCATCCCGGATATAGCCGGAGACGAAGTGTTGGCCAGGGTTCGTACCATGCTGTCCGACATGCCGCCGGTAATGTTCGTCACCAGCCGCGATTCGGAAGTGGAAATCGCCATGATACTGAGGGCCGGCGGCGACGATTACATGGTGAAGCCGGCCCGGAAACTGGAATTGCTGGCGCGTGTCGAAGCGCTGGGACGGCGCAGATCAGCCGGTGAGAACGATATCATCGAGGCCGAACCCTACCGGATAGACACCGCGGCGCGCACTCTGTTCATGCATGGCGAGCCGGTGGTTTTGACCAACACGGAATTTGAACTGGCCAGGTACCTGTTCCGTAACGTCGGACGCATGCTGTCGCGAGGACACCTGTTGGAATCGATCTGGGGCCGCAGTGCCAACGTCAATACGCGTACCGTGGATACCTACCTGAGCCGGTTGCGCAAGAAGCTGTCGCTGGGGCCGGAAACCGGCTGGCGGCTGAGCGCCATTTACCAGCACGGCTATCGCCTGGAACATGTGGGTATCCGGTCCCGTGCAGGCGCCGGCGGCGCTGATTAGGCAGGCTTTGTGCAGAGATTCCTTAGCGAATAAACAAGGTTCCCGCCATCTGTTCCTCGAAGGATTTGTGATTGCGCAGTGCCGCAAGAAACTGATCCTTGGAAAGCGAAAACGTTTCCACTTCAGTGATCGCAGTGACCGTGGCATTGCGCGGCTCCTCCCTGAGCAACGCCACTTCACCAAAGAAATCACCGGACTTGAGTTCCGCCACGTTCGAGGAAACGCCATTCCTGTCCACACTGACCGAGACAGTGCCGCGATAAATGAGGTGGAAACGATCGCCCAGGTCTCCCTGCCGGATAATCCCGGTGCCGGAGGGAAAGCACTGCAGTTCCATGTGTTGCGCGACGTCGGTGAGATCGCCCAGCGACATGCCCTGAAAGATCGGACAGTTCCTGATGAACTGGCAGATATACAGCGTGCGCTTTACCTCCATGTCCGAACTGATGACGCCATCGGTCAGGTTGATGATCCGATCGGCCGCATCCATGATGCGGTTGTCGTGGGTAACGATGAGGACCGTGCTCTGATGCTCGCCCGCCAGCTGCTTCAGCAGGTTGATGACATCACGGCTGGAATCCTTGTCCAGCGCCGCAGTGGGTTCATCGGCAAGTATCAGCGCCGGGTTGTTGGCCAGGGCACGGGCGATGGCCACGCGTTGCCGCTGTCCGCCGGACAGCCGGCCGGGGTGGTAATCCATGCGTTGCGCCAGACCCAAATCGGAAAGCAACCGCTCCGCCCGCCGCTGTTTCTCATGCAGGGTCAGGTTGTGAAGCTCCAGGGCCATGTGCACGTTCTGGCGCGCCGTCAGGCTCTCGAACAGATTATGCGCCTGGAAGATGAAACCGATATTGCGGCGTACCTCAACCTGCTGATGCACGGACAGACCGCGCAATTCGGTCCCGAAAAAGCCGATGCTTCCCTGTTGCAATGAGCGTAGTGCGCCGATCAATGTCAGCAGCGTGGTTTTCCCCGAGCCGGATGGTCCGGTCATGATGATGACCTGTCCGCGCGGAATATGAACACTGATGTTCCCGAGCACCTGCCTGGCGCTTTCACCGCTGCCAAAGTGATAACTCACATCACGCGCGATGATGGCGTCTGCGTCAGCCGGAAGTGCCGGTGGCGTCATGGCCTAAAATAAATCCGCCGGGTCCAGCCGGATAACCTGCTTTAGCGCCAGCGCTGCCGATGCCGCGCCCATGAGCAGGGTAAGGCAAAGGATGAACAGGATCCGGCCGGGGCTCAAATGCATGACGATTTCCGACAGTTGCTCAATGGCCCGGTAGAGCGCAAAGGTGGCCGCCAGGCCCGGGAGGAATCCAAGCACGGAGAGCAACAGCGCTTCGCTGGTAACGAGCAGGTACAAATGCCGCGCCTGGTAGCCAATCGCTTTCAGTGTCGCAAACTGGCGCAGGTGGTCCTGTATTTCGTTGAACAACAACTGATGGCAAATGATGATGCCAATCACCAATGCCACCATCAACCCGAGCCCGAAGATGATCCCGACCGGGGTGGCGCGCGTGGTGTAAGCCTTTTCCCTTGCCTCCAGTTGCGCGCGGGTCATTACCGTGAAGTCGCCGGGCAGCGCGTCGAGCAATTGCTGGCTCACCTTTCCGGCATCGGCGCCCGGCTGCAGGCGCAGAAGGCCGAGGGATATCCTGTCCGCCAGCCGTTGCGGGTCGCGCTGGCTGAAGATGCGGAAAAATGTCTCCGTGCCGGCGATGACATGTCCCTCGTAACTGAAATTGGCGCCCAGATCGAAAAG
>CAYMXG010000124.1:0-6939 GCA_964394115.1 uncultured Enterobacteriaceae bacterium
CGGGCGATGAGTCCGCGGTGCAGGAAGTGGTGTTCTCGGTGCTGCGTGAATACGGCCTGAAGCCGGACCCGGATGATACGGACGCCGATCTCAGGGACCTGCAGGCCTTCTACCTCGATCGTTCCGGCACGTTTCGCATCATCACTGATGGCGCCGGGAATATTGTCGGCTGCGGCGGACTGTTGCCGGTGGGCACCGGTGATGTCGAGCTGCGCAAAATGTACCTGCGGCCGCAGGCGCGCGGACAGGGTCTGGGCAGAGAACTGCTGGAGGATCTGATCGCCACGGCGCGCGCCCATGGCCACGCCCGCATCGTGCTCGACACCGCGTCGGTGCTGAAGGAGGCGATCGGGTTGTACCGCAAACGCGGATTTCAACCCTTTGAGAACCCGGAGCGGGTCCGGCGCTGCGATCAGTCCTTCATGCTAAGCCTGCGGTAGGGTGGATTAGGCGGGGCGCAGTGCGCCCCGCCTAATCCACCCTACGGAGAAACCTACTCTACAATCTGATCGGCGACCGGCGTACCATACGCGCACTTTTTTCCCTCTGCCGTCGACGCCAATCCATTGAACATCAAAAACATCGTTGAACTCAGTGATCGCATCAGTACCTCCGGGCAACCGGCCGCGGCTGATTTTCAAACCATCGCCGCCCAGGGCTTCAACACCGTTATCAATCTTGCCCTGCCCTCCTCCGATCACGCGCTGCCCGATGAAGGCGCCATCGTGACCGGCCTCGGCATGAATTATGTCCACATCCCGGTGCGCTGGGAGGCCCCTCAGGCCGAACAATTCCGGCGCTTCGCCGGCCTCCTGCGCCAGCTCGACGGAGAGAAGATCTGGGTGCACTGTGCGGCGAACATGCGCGTGAGTTGTTTCATGTACCTCTATCGGCGTCACGAATTGGGCTGGCCGGAAGCGGATGCCCGCAAACACATGGCCCCGATCTGGGATCCGGGCGCTTATCCGGCGTGGGCGGAATTTGTTGATAATGTCGCGGCAGGCTACCCAGCGCGCGCCACCAGCGAGGCCTGAATGTATCAAGTCTTCGGGATGTCCTCGTCCGGCAATTGCCACAAGGTGAAACTGCTGCTGGAGCAATTACGCCAGCACTATGATTGGCATGAAGTGGACATCATGCACGGCGGCTCCCGGACCCCGGCCTACCTGGCCATGAATCCCAATGGGCGCGTACCGCTGCTGCAAACCGGCCCGGACACCTGGCTGCCCGAATCAAACGCCATCCTCTATTACCTGGCAGAGGGTACGCCGTTTTTTCCTACCGATCGATTGCAGCGCGCGCAGGTCATGCAGTGGCTGTTTTTCGAGCAATACAGCCACGAGCCGTATATCGCGGTGGCGCGTTTCATCTGCCGCTTCCTGCCGGCCGGGCATGAACGCCGCGCGGAACTGCCGCGGCTGCTGGAGCGCGGGCACCAGGCACTGAAGGTCATGGAGCAGCATCTTGCCACCCGGCGTTTCTTCGTCGGCGAATCCTATTCCATCGCCGACATCGCCCTGTTTGCATATACCCACGTGGCGGATGCCGGTGGATTCGATCTGCAACCCTATCCCGCCATCCGGCGCTGGCTGGACGAGGTCCGTTCACAACCGCGTTATATAGCCATGCCGGGGTGAGCATGCCCGCCATGATGAATGACACAGATGCACGCTGACGGCGCAACCGGTTCCGGCCGGGCGCTGGGCCTCGCGGCACTGGGGATCGTGTTTGGCGACATCGGCACCAGCCCGCTGTACGCGCTGAGGGAATGCCTGCGGGATACATCCCATATTGCGGTAACCGAGGCCAATGTGCTGGGCGTCTTGTCGCTGATGTTCTGGTCGCTGGTACTCGTGGTTACGATCAAATATGTCATCCTGATGCTGCGCGCAGACAATGACGGTGAGGGCGGCATACTGGCATTGCTGTCGCTGGTCACCACGGACACCCAGCGCTATCCGCGCCTGCGCGGCGCATTGATCCTGCTCGGCATCATTGGCGCCGCCATGCTCTATGCGGACGCCATGATCACGCCCGCCATCTCCGTGTTAAGCGCAGTGGAAGGGTTGGAGGCGGTCACCGCGGACCTGGAGCCGGTGGTCGTGCCCATCGCCGGCATCATCCTGGTGGGCTTGTTCATGATCCAGTACCAGGGCACGGCCTGGATCGGCAAGTTGTTCGGCCCGGTCATGCTGCTGTGGTTCGGCGTCATCGGTCTGCTCGGCGCGCTGTCCATCGCCAAGACCCCAGCCGTGCTCGCGGCGCTGGATCCCGGTCATGCTGCCGACTTCTTCATGAGCAATGGTTTCTTCGGTTTTGCGCTGCTCGGCATGGTGATCCTGGTGATCACCGGAGGCGAAGCGCTTTACGCGGACATGGGACATGTGGGACGACGCGCCATCCGCTGGGCCTGGTTCGTGGTCGTGCTGCCGGGGCTGCTGCTCAGTTATTTTGGCCAGGGCGCGGAATTGATCCGCGCACCGCACAAGATCGAAAGCCTGTTTTTTGACCTGGCGCCGCAATGGGCCCTGTTGCCGCTGGTGATCCTGGCGACGCTGGCCACGATTATTGCCTCCCAGGCCGTCATCTCCGGTGTTTTCTCGCTGACCAGCCAGGCCATGAACCTCGGCTATTGCCCGCGCATGAATATCCTGCGCACCTCGGATCAGCAGGCCGGACAGATTTACATCCCCTTCGCGAACTGGGTGGTGCTGGCCGCCACCCTCTGGCTGGTGGTCGAATTCCGCGAATCCAGCGCGCTGGCCGGCGCCTATGGCGTGGCCGTGGCCGGTTCCATGCTGGTCACGGCATTATTCCTTTACTTTGTCGCGCGCATGCACTGGTCCTGGAGCCGGTCCCGGGCGCTGATGGTGGCTGTACCTTTCATAATCATCCACGCGGCTTTCTTCGGCGCCACGCTGCTGCGGCTGCCGGCCGGGGGCTGGCTGCCACTGGCAGTTGGAATAATCATCTTCAGTCTGCTGACCACGTGGCAACGCGGACGCGCGTTTGTAAGAGCGGTGATGGCGGACGAAACCATCCCGGTATCTGCCCTGGTGGAGTCATTGCGCGACTATCCCCCGGCGCGTGTGCCCGGCACCGCGGTGTACCTGACACAAAGCACTGAAGGCGTGCCACGCACCCTGCTGCACAACCTGAAACACAACCGGTCATTACATGAAGATGTGGCATTGGTGACCGTGCGCACGGAAAACGTGCCGCGTGTGCCCGAGTCGAACCGTTTCGAACTGACCGGGCTGGGAGAGCGCTTCTATCGCATCATTCTGCGCTACGGCTTTCGTGAAGAGCCGGACGTGGCCACCGTGTTGCAGGGCATCCCCAATCCACCCCTGCGCCTCGATCCAATGATGACCAGCTACTTCTCCGGGCGCGAGACCATGGTGGTTTCGAAACGACCCAGGATGCCCATCGCACGCTGGCGCCGTAACCTGTTCCGCATCATGCAACAGAATTCCACCGATGCGACACTGTTCTTCGGCATCCCCCCCAACCGCGTGATCCAGATTGGGTCCCAGATCGAGATATAAGCCTATATTCCTTCTAAGCTGGCATCATGGCAGGTACAATCCTCGCCAATCACAATTATAAGGGGTTGCACCATGCTGCAGCGCTTTCTCCGCACCAAACCCATCGTCGCCCGCAGCACCGGAAGTGAACTGCGCCGGGTGCTCGGCCCCGTGGACCTGACGCTGCTCGGCGTCGGCGCCATCATCGGCACCGGGATTTTCGTACTCACCGGACTGGCGGCGGCACAATACGCCGGTCCTGCCATCGTGCTGTCATTCGTCGTTGCCGGCCTGGGCTGCATTTTCGCCGGCCTGTGCTACGCCGAGTTCGCGGCCATGGTGCCGGTCTCCGGCAGCGCCTATGCATACAGCTACGCCACGCTGGGCGAATTCGTCGCCTGGTTCGTCGGCTGGAACCTGATCCTCGAGTACCTGTTCGCCGCTGCCACGGTGAGCGTGGGATGGTCGCGGTACTTCGTAAAACTCCTCGAACATTTCGACGTCAACTTTCTGCCCGCGGCGCTGACTTCCGCGCCCATCGAGGTTGCGGCGGACGGTATCACCTTCGTCGCCTCGGGCGCGCTGATCAATCTGCCCGCGGTGCTCATCGCCTCGATAATCACCGCCGTTTGCTACGTTGGCATCACGCAGTCCTCGATGGTGAATGCGGTTGTTGTGGCCATCAAGGTGACCATCGTCGTGATGGTCATCGGTTTCGGATTCTTCTACATCAATCCGGACAACTGGGTCCCGTTCATCCCGGAAAATACCGGCAAGTTCGGCGAGTATGGCTACTCCGGCATCCTGCGCGCCTCGGGCATCATCTTCTTCGCCTACATCGGCTTCGATGCGGTATCCACTGCGGCGCAGGAGGCGCGCAACCCGGAACGCGACATGCCTATTGGCATCCTGGGCAGCCTCGTGGTCTGCACATTGCTCTACATCCTGATGTGCGCAGTGCTGACCGGCCTGCTGCCCTACCCGCAACTCAATGACGCGGCCCCGGTGGCCGTGGCATTGCAGGCGCATGCCGGGCTGAACTGGCTGGTGCCGTGGATAGTCGTCGGCGCGCTGGCCGGTCTGACCTCCGTGATCCTGGTGATGATCCTGGGACAGGCGCGTATCTTCCTGACCATGGCCCAGGACGGGCTGATCCCGCAGTCATTCGCGAAAGTGCACCCGCAATTCAAAACGCCCAGCGTAGCGACGCTGGTCACCGGAGTCGCGGCGGCGCTGATCGGCGGCATCTTCCCCATCGGCCTGCTCGGGCAACTGGTGTCCATCGGCACGCTGATCGCGTTTATCGTGGTCTGCATCGGCGTGCTGGTACTGCGCTACACGCGCCCGGATCTGAAACGACCCTTTCATGTGCGCTATGTTTGGTTCGTCAGCCTCGCGGGCGTCGGCTTCTGCGGACTCATGGCCCTGACCTTGCCGGGTGACACCTGGATCCGCCTGATCATCTGGACGGCGCTGGGCGTAGCGGTTTACTTCGGGTATGGCCAGAAGCACAGCGTGCTGAACAAGAATTAGAAACACCTGGCCTCGTCACCCCGGCGAAAGCCGGGGTCCAGAGTGGTTTGTCATACCGGCGAACACCGGTATCCAGGGGATGCTCACTGGGCCCCGGCCCCCGTGTCGTAACACGGGGCAGGCTTCGCCGGGGTGACGTGAAATAAAATTGTTCGGGCCTTCCCTAGTTCACTGATAATCGCGAGGTATAGCCTCCTGCCAATGTTTCTCGCGCACCAATTCCCCGTCACGCAGCAAGCGGCGCGTGAAGTGGTAATTGAAATTGCGCTCATCACTGTTGAAGTCCAGCAACCCTTCCCAGCGCAGTACGCGCCCCGGCAGCTCGGCGGTGATGGTGTAACGCGCCTCCACGCCGGCGTGCGCAGGATCGGTATCCGTCACGCGGTGCACGATCCGTTCCGTGAACAGCAGTTTCCCCCAGGGATATTCCGTACCGCCTGAATTCGTCGCGATCACGCGCGTTGATTGCGTGCCTTCGTCGCGCACCACCTCGCTGATCTCCGGGTATCCAGACACGGTTTCCCCGGGCAGATCCGTATAGCCGGGCAACTCCGGATCGGACTCCGGCGCTAGGTATGTGCGCCCGGATGTGGCATCTGCCGGCACCACCGGCAACTCCAGCAGCGAGGGGCTGGCCCCACCCAGATGCAATGACGTGGTCATCCGATGCGGTGTCGGCCACAGCATCGGCCACTGGGCGTTGTTGACCGCGAGCCGGATCCGGTGCCCCTTGGGGAAGGTCCACGAGGAAAAATGCATCTCGATGTCGATGGGATAGAGGGCGCCCGGGGTCAGGGTCTCCGGGTCGGAGGCGCTGTTCCGCTGCGCACCGGAAAAGGCCGCGCCGGCAACTTGTGTGACACGGCCATCGGGTGCCACGTCCGACAACCGCACCACCCAGTTGGCCAGTGACGCATCGGCGGAGACATCAAGTCTGGCGCGAGGGAAGCCCAGCATGCGCAGCGGTTCTGACAACGCTGCGGTCTCAAACACCAGGCTCTGGGCGTCGGCACTGCGCTGATCCGGGGCCCAGTCTCCCCACCACATGACACTGCCGCTGGCCTCGACACCCACGCCCGGCACGTAGCGCAGTTCACGTCGCCCCGGCACAGCGGTCTGCGCTGCCAGCGAGCCGTCCGCATGCAGATGCAATTTCCGTGTGCTGATTTCCGGCGCCGGCCAGCCCGCCAGGTCCAGCCACCGGCCGGGAATGGACTCCGGACTGACCCCGGGTGGATGCCAGTCACGCAGGTACACCGAGAAGCGCGGCTCCCTCATGATGCCGGTGTCCTTCCCTTTCAGCCACTGATCAAACCAGCGCACGGCATCAAACCGCCACTCGATGGCCGGCGGCGGCACGGCCTGATGGGGCCAGGTGTGATTCCACGGACCCAGCATCCCTTTCAGCGGCGCCTGCAGGTGTTGCAGCATGCGCGGCACGCTGTCGCGGTAGCCGTCGTACCAGCCGCCGATGACAAACGTCGGGATGTTAATCAAGCTGTAATCGCGATTGAGCGACGCGCGATCCCAATGCGGGCCATCACGTTGCTGCCGCTTCTGCACCAGCATCCACGGCGTGGTGTCAAAGCGGTTGGCAAAGTACGCCTCGTCAATAACGAAGTCCGGCGCGCCCGGCAGCGCATTCCACAGGTCCTGCCCGATCTCCCACGCATCCACGTGCATGATCCCATCCATGAAGTGCACGTCGTCCTGATAGATGTCGTCGGTGGCCATGACCGCGATGATGGCCTTCAACGCCGGCGGCCGGCGCATGGCCATCTGGATGGAATTGAATCCGCCCCACGAGATGCCAAGCATGCCCACGTTGCCATTGGCAAACGGTTGGCGCGCGAGCCAGGCGATTACCGCGTCGCCGTCC
>CAYMXG010000125.1:0-258 GCA_964394115.1 uncultured Enterobacteriaceae bacterium
GTATCTGGTGAAGCGCATTTCGTGAAGCGTATTTCGTGAAGCGTATCTCGTGGGGGGAATCACGAATTGCGTAGGCTGTATCGGGTTTTGAAGGCGAAATACGAGATACGTTTCACGAGATTCGGTTTCTGTGTCCATGATTTTCACGCCGATTCCCTAAACAGCTCCCGTCCAATCAGCATCCTCCGAATCTCACTCGTCCCCGCCCCAATCTCATACAGCTTGGCGTCCCGCAGTAACCGGCCGGTGGGGTACTCA
>CAYMXG010000125.1:268-6935 GCA_964394115.1 uncultured Enterobacteriaceae bacterium
TAATATAGCCGTTGCCGCCCAGGCACTGGATCGCTTCCAGCGCCATCCAGGTGGCTTTTTCCGCCGCATACAGGATGGCCCCGGCGGCATCCTTGCGCGCCGCTTCGCCGCGGTCGCAGGCCTGCGCCACGGCATACACATAGGCGCGGCAGGCGCTCTGGGTCGTGTACATGTCCGCGAGCTTGCCCTGCATCAACTGGAATTCGCCGATGGGCTGATCGAACTGCTTGCGCTCGTGCACGTAGGGCATGACGACATCCAGGCACGCCTGCATGATGCCCAACGGGCCACCGGACAGGACCAGGCGCTCATAATCCAGCCCGCTCATCAGCACTTTCACGCCTTCATTCACCGCGCCGAGCACGTTCTCCGCCGGCACCTCGCAGTCCTGGAACACGAGTTCGCAGGTGTTGGAACCGCGCATGCCGAGCTTGTCCAGTTTCTGCGCCGTCGAGAAACCGCGGAAACCGCGTTCGACGATGAACGCGGTAATGCCGCGTGGTCCGGCGCCCGGATCGGTCTTCGCGTACACCACGACGGTGTGCGCATCCGGGCCGTTGGTGATCCACATCTTGTTGCCATTCAGCAGGTAATGACCGCCCTTTTTCTCCGCGCGCAGGCGCATGCTCACGACATCCGAGCCGGAACCCACCTCACTCATGGCCAGCGCGCCCACATGCTCGCCGCTGATGAGCCGGGGCAGGTACTTCTGCTTTTGCGCCTCCGTACCATTGCGCCGGATCTGATTCACACACAGATTCGAATGCGCGCCATAGGACAATCCCACGGACGCCGAGGCGCGGCTGATTTCCTCCATGGCGATGACATGTTCGATGTAGCCCATGCCGGCGCCGCCATATTTCTCTTCGGTGGTAATGCCGAGCAGGCCCATGTCGCCGAACTTTTGCCACAGGTGAGCCGGAAACTGGTTGTCGCGATCAATGGCCGCAGCCAGCGGCGCGATCTCACGCTCGGCAAAATCCCGCACCGATTCCCGCATCAGCGCGGCGGTCTCGCCATGGGCAAAACCGAGGGTCGGATGGGTCGTGATCATAAAATCGACTCCTGGTTTACGTTTACGTCAATCTGGCGTCAGCGGCCGGCAGGTCAGGCAGGCGCCGCCAGCAACTCTTCCAGGCAGCGTCGCTCCACCTCATCCATGGCATTCAACGTCGCTTCGATATCCCGGAACTTCTCCAGCAGCGTAGCCCGGTGTTCACGGATTTTTTCGCACAGGCGTAACAGTTGGCGCGCGTTGCGTGGCCGCGAAGGATCATACATGTCTATGATTTCCTTGCATTCTTCCACGGTCAGTCCGAGTCTGCGGCCGCGCAGCGCGAGCTTAAGGCGGGTGCGGTCGCGATCCGTGTACACGCGCGTCGTGCCGCGCCGCGCGGGGTTCAACAGGCCCTGGTCCTCGTAGAAGCGCAGGGTCCGCGGCGTGGCGTCAAATTCGCGGGAAAGCTCTGTTATGCTATAGGTCTGCTTCATGGTCGATGCAGGCAAAAGTTGACGTGCACGTCAACTATAGACCAAGGCAGGCGGTGCGGCAAGGGGCGGCTAAAAGGGGAATTCAGTGACACAACTAAGCTACGTCAGCGGCATCAGCCACAAGCCGCTGATTTTCCAGACCATTGGCAATGCCCTGTCTGCCGCGGCCGTGCGCTGGGGTGAGCGCGAGGCGCTGGTGGTCCGCCACCAGGGCGTGCGCATGACGTGGGCGGAGCTGGAACGGTCCGTAACCGACTACGCCGCGGGATTATTGAGCCTGGGGCTGCAACCGGGGGACAGGATCGGCGTCTGGGCACCCAACTGCGTGGAATGGGTGCTGGCCCAGTTCGCCACGGCCAGGGCCGGCCTGATCCAGGTGAACATCAACCCCGCGTATCGCCTGCATGAACTGGAGTACGCGCTCAACCGGGTCGGATGCAAAGCGCTGATCACGGCGACCCGGTTCAAGAGCAGTCATTACCTTGATCTGTTGGCCCAGCTGTTGCCGGAACTGGCGCACAGCAACCCCGGCCAACTGCAGGCGGCGAAGGCCCCGGATTTGAAATTTGTCATACGACTCGGCGCTGAGCCGACGGCGGGCATGCTGAATTTTTCCGATCTGGCCCAGGCCTGGAGCGCAAGAGAATGCCGGCAACTGGTCGAGCTGGCGGACACGTTGCAGCCCGATGATCCCATCAACATCCAGTTCACCAGCGGCACCACCGGTTCGCCGAAGGGCGCGACGCTGACGCACTTCAATATCCTCAACAACGGTTATTTTGTCGGCGAGGCCATGCGCTTCACGGAACAGGATCGCCTCTGCATCCCGGTGCCCTTCTATCACTGTTTCGGCATGGTGATGGCAAATCTGAATTGCGTCACCCACGGAGCCACCATGGTGATCCCCAACGACGGCTTCGATCCGATGCTCACGCTGCAGGCGGTGCAGGAGGAAAAATGCACGGCGCTCTACGGTGTACCGACCATGTTTATCGCCGAGCTGGATCATCCCGAATTCGGCAAGTTCGATCTGTCCAGCCTGCGCACTGGCATCATGGCCGGCGCCAGCTGCCCCATCGAGGTCATGAAGCGCATCATCAACGACATGCACATGGCGGATGTGACCATTGCTTATGGCATGACCGAGACCAGCCCGGTGAGCTTCCAGAGCGCCACCGACGATACGCTGGAACGGCGGGTATCCACCGTCGGCCGCGTGCATCCCCACGTGCAGGTAAAGATCGTGGATGACCGGGATCACACGGTGCCGCGCGGCGAACGGGGCGAGATCTGCACCCGCGGTTACAGCGTGATGCGCGGCTACTGGGGCGACGGGGAAAAGACCCGCGAGGTGCTTGATGCCGCCGGCTGGATGCACACGGGCGATCTCGGCACGCTGGACGCCGACGGGTTCTGCAACATCGTCGGCCGCGTAAAGGACATGGTGATCCGTGGCGGCGAAAACGTTTATCCACGCGAGGTGGAGGAATATCTCTACACCCATCCGCAGGTCCAGGATGTGTCGGTGTTCGGCGTGCCGGATGATAAATATGGCGAGGAACTGTGCGCTTGGGTGCGCCTGAAGGAAGGGCCGCAGGTTACCGAGGATGACATCCGCACGTACTGCCGCGACCAGATCGCCCATTACAAGATCCCGCGCTACATCCGTTTTGTGCACGAATTCCCAATGACGGTAACCGGCAAGGTGCAGAAATTCCTGATGCGCGAGCGCATGATCCAGGAGCTGGAACTCAAGATACAGAAGACCGCTTGAATTCGGTATTGGTGGGTTACGGCTCGCGTTGCGAGCCTAACCCACCCTACGGTCGCAAGGTTCAATCGACGGAGGTTTTGTAGGGTGGATTAGGCGCACAGCGTGCGCCGTAATCCACCGTGTTTCATTCAAATGAACGATTACGACAAAATATACCGCGAATTCCGCTGGCCGCGCCCGGAACAGTACAACTTTGTCCGCGCCGTCATCGACCATTGGGCGGAGCGGGAACCGGAGAAGCTCGCGCTATGGTGGCTGGATGACCACGGCACCGAGTTGCGCCGTACCTTTGCCGAGGTGGCCGCCGCGTCACGCCGGCTTTGCAATGTGTTCACCCAATGCGGCGTCCGCCGCGGCGATACGGTGCTGCTGGTATTGCCGCGCGTGCCGGAATGGTGGGAATCATTGACGGCATGTCTGCGCATGGGCGCCGTGGCCGCGCCGGGCACGGTGCAACTGTCTGCCAATGATCTGCAATATCGCATCCAGTCCTCCCAGGCGGTATGCGTCATCACTGACACCGCCAATGCCGCCAAGGTGGACACCATTGCCCGCGATTGCCCCTCGCTTAGGGCGCGGATCCTGGTGGGCGCCGGCCGCTTCGACTGGCTGACCTATGCCGACGCGGTCGCAGCGGCGTCGCCGCAATTTGATACGGCGGACACGCGTGCCGACGAGGATGCATTGTGCTATTTCACCTCCGGCACCACCGGCTATCCGAAGATGTGCATCCACGCGCACAGCTACGGACTTGGCCACCAGACCACCGGCCGCTATTGGCTGGACCTGAAACCCGCAGACCTGCACTGGAACATCAGCGACACCGGTTGGGCGAAGGCCGCGTGGAGCAGTTTCTTCGGCCCGTGGAATTGCGGCGCCGCGCTGTTCGTGCATCACACCGGGGCGTTCGACGCGAGGCGCACCATGGAATTGCTGGAACAGTATCCGGTGACGACCATGTGCGGCGCGCCGACCATCTACCGCATGCTGGTGCTGGAGGATCTTTCGCGTTACCACCCCAGGGCATTACGCCATTGTGTCGGCGCCGGGGAACCGCTCAATCCCGAGGTGATCGAGATCTGGAAACGCGCCACCGGGCTGGTCATCCGGGATGGCTACGGCCAGACCGAAACCGTGATCCTGTGCGGCAGCTTTCCCGGCATCGAGCCGCGGTTCGGCTCCATGGGTAAACCGGCACCGGGCATTACCCTGTCGATTGTGGACGACTCCGGCATCGAATTGCCCGCGGACGCCGAGGGCAACATCGCGGTGAAGGTGCGGCCGGAACCGCCGCTGGGGTTGTTCAAGGAATACCGCGGCGCGCCGGACAAGACTGCGGCGACCCGCATGGGCGACTGGTACCTGACCGGGGATCGCGCCTACCGCGACCAGGACGGCTACTTCTGGTTCGTCAGCCGCGCGGATGATGTGATCATCTCCGCCGGCTATCGCATCGGGCCGTTTGAAGTGGAAAGCGCGCTCATTGAACATCGGGCGGTGGCCGAATCCGCGGTGGTGGCCAGCCCGGATGAGACCCGGGGCGAAGTGGTGAAGGCATTCGTCGTGCTGGCGCCGGGCTTCACCCCCAGCGCGGCGCTGAAAAAGGAAATTCAGGACCACGTAAAGAACGTCACGGCGCCCTACAAGTACCCGCGCAAGATCGAGTTTGTCGCCGAATTGCCGAAGACCGTCAGCGGCAAGATCCGGCGCGTGGAACTGCGCCAGAAGGAGTGGGCAAAGGCGACGTGAGAATACCGAATATGGAAGGTCGAGTGCCGGGTGGACCGCCGCAGTCTTGACACTCCGCCCGCCGGGGCATAAACAGGGGATCCATGGAGACATTGATCATTGCCATTGTTGCACTGGCCGGGACCGTGTTGGTCTCGATGCTGGTGGAAACGCTGCGCACGGAACCGGTGACCCCGGAGAAACTGGCCTGGGCGCCGGAAGTCCCGATCCAGTACCTGGACGTGAATGGCGTGCGGCTGCGGTATATCAGGACCGGCCAGGGTCCGAACCTGGTGCTGTTGCACACATTGCGCACGCAACTGGATATTTTCCAACGCGTCATTCCGGCCCTGGCCCCGCGCTTCACCGTCCATGCCCTGGATTATCCCGGGCACGGCTATTCGGATATCCCGGAGGCCATCTATGAGCCCGACCTGTTTGTCCGGGCGGTGGCCGGATTCCTCGAACAGATGAAAGTTGAAGACGCGGTGCTCGTCGGCGTATCCATCGGCGGAGTGATCCCGCTTCTGCTCGCGGCACAGGGAAATCCACGTGTCCGCAGAATCGTGTCCATCAATCCCTATGACTACGCGCGCGGCCGTGGAATGGCCCGTGCCAGCATTGTTGCGCGCGTGCTGGTGCTGTGCGCCATGGTCCCGGTGCTGGGAGAGACCTTCATGCGCCTGCGCAACCGGATGGTGGAGGGGCTGATTTTCCGGGGTGGCGTGGGTGATCCGGACGCATTTCCCGCCGCATTGCTGTCAGACCTTTATCTCGGGGGAAATCGCCGTGGACATTACCAGGCCTTTCTGAACCTGCTGCGCAACGCGTGGAAATGGGACGCGGCGCGTGCCGAGTATGGCAAGGTCAGGGTGCCGGTCCTGGTGGTGTATGGCGAACGCGACTGGTCCACTTCCGCGGAACGGGATGCCACCGTGCGCGCGATACCAGGCGCGCGGATGGAACTGGTGGCCGGTGGTGGGCATTTTTTGTCCGTGGATCGGGCGGCGGAGGTGGTGCGGTTGGTGACTGGGTTTGCGGGCTACTGATTTCCGAAACGCAGGGCCCGTGCTGTGATCGCGGAACGTAACACCCGCCTCCTCATCATCCTTTCAGGCTTCTTCGTCTGTAACGCGCTGATCGCCGAGTTCATCGGCGTCAAGATCTTTTCGCTCGAAGGCACGCTGGGCATTACGCCGCTGAACTGGAACCTGTTCGGTCAGACCGGATCGCTGAACTTCACCGCCGGTGTGCTCATCTGGCCCATCGTCTTCATCATGACCGACATCATCAACGAGTATTTCGGCCCGCGCGGCGTGCAGTTCCTGTCGTGGCTGACGGTGGGATTGATCGTGTATGCATTCCTGTTCGCCTACATCGCCATCGGGCTCGTGCCCGCGGAATGGTGGGTGGGCATCGCGGCGGATCACGGCGTGCCGGACCTGCAGAAGGCTTACGGCTACGTGTTCGGCCAGGGCATGTGGACGATTGCCGGCTCCATCGTCGCGTTTCTTATCGGACAGTTGATCGATGTCGCCATATTCCACCGCATACGCATCCGCACCGGCGAACGCCTGATCTGGCTGCGCGCCACCGTGTCGACGGCGGTATCCCAGTTTGTGGACAGCTTCGTGGTGCTCTATATCGCCTTCGTGCTGGGACCGCAGCACTGGC
>CAYMXG010000126.1:0-6886 GCA_964394115.1 uncultured Enterobacteriaceae bacterium
CGGGGCATAGCGCAGCCTGGTAGCGCACCAGCTTTGGGAGCTGGCTGTCGGGGGTTCGAATCCCTCTGCCCCGACCAAATACAACAAAGTTACAAGTCACAAGTGATAAGTCATAAGAAATTCGAGGTAGTTCAGGCGCAAAGTCGGACATGATTTCTTGTGTCGGTTTTCCTTGTAACTTATAACTTGTGACTTATAACTGGTTCACAAGCGCCCGTAGCTCAGGTGGATAGAGCAACGGCCTTTGCAGTGGTAGGTGGAGCCTTTACCGGGAAAACGAACCGGCAAAGTGGACCGCACTGTAACGGGGAAACCTTCCAGGTCATGCTGATGGCAATCCCGTGGAAACCCGGTGTATCTGGGGATCCGTAGAGACTATACGTGTGGCACCTGAAACGGTGAAGAGATAGTCCAGACCACAAACTGCGTCCGCGTAGTGCAGGCTGCGAAAGCAGTAGTTGGTAAGCTAAGCCGTAGGTCGCAGGTTCGACTCCTGCCGGGCGCGCCAAAATTTATTCGTCACATTTGACAAGAATAAGCGTTGGGTATTGGAGTCAATTAGCCGGCGATAATGATTTTTTGTGACTTGTAGCCGCTGTTATGGTGGGCGTAGCTCAGCTGGTTAGAGCGCCAGGTTGTGGCCCTGGAGGTCGTGGGTTCGAAACCCATCGCTCACCCCATTAAATTCCGTCTTCAGCAACTGACTTTCCTTCGGGCCGTTAGCTCAATTGGTAGAGCAGGGGACTCTTAATCCCAAGGTTGCAGGTTCGATTCCTGCACGGCCCACCAATTTCCTTCACACACGACTCCTCGACACCAGGCAGTACCGTTCGTCCGACCGTGCGTCGGAGATTCCGGACATTTAGTGACCCCGATCACAAAAACAATGAAATACCGCGACACCTTTGAGCCGTGTCGGTGTCAAATCAGCAAAGTATGTGCGCACATCGTGAATGCGCCCAGGAGAATTGTGGTGCGAGACGCAGAATTATCCAGCCGAATCAAAAAGGCACGACTCATTGCCGGTGAGCTGTGGGAGATGCTGCGCGAAGATGCGGCGCACCGGCTTGGGCTGGCGGACGCTTATCCGCAGGCCATCGACAAGATCTGGTCGCCGGAGTTTTATCGCAAGTGCCAGTTGGCGGAGCGCCTGTTTGCGATTCTTGATGATGTCGAGGCGCAGGCCGCGGCGGTAAACGAGAACGAATCCGGGGGGATGCCGGACCTGGTGCCTCTCAAAACGGGCAAGGTCGTGGCGCACACAGCCGGAAACTCACGCCGAAGGTTCCGGGTATAGCGAAGGGGCGTTTTGTCCGGATTCGCGAATCAGCCCGTTGACAATGTTTTGTATTTCCTCCGAATACCAATGCCGGCGGAATTCCCAGTATTGCTGGATGCCAGGGTAGCGCACGAAATCGCGCATCATCTTTTGCGCCCGCTCCCAGCTGCTCGACGGAATCACACCCTGCCGGGTTTGGTCGTAGACCTCGTTCCAGTAGTTGAATACCAGCGTGGCAATCATGAAAAAGCGCACCTGTTCCTCGGCGCTTAGCCCGGTGAATCCCTGCAGTCCGCGATAATAGACACTGGCCAGGTCGGCGTTTTGCGCCACGGAAATGGCGAATTGCTGGAACGGCAGGCGCAGGTCAGTTGATTCATTGTGTTGCAGGATCAGGATGGCATTGTTCAACCGCAATATCAGCGCGACAAACAACACAATCAGTATCCCGACCCCGATCAGAATCCAGGCTTGGAAGATGTGCTGTCCTGTCAGGATCATACAGGTGAGGTCGCTGGAGGTCAGATTTTGCCGAGGAAATCCATCTTGCCAATCTCAACACCATTGTGGCGCAGGATGTCGTAGGCAGTCGCGGAGTGAAAATACAGGTTGGGCAGGACAAAATTCGTCAGATACGGCAGCCCGGCGAAGTTCAGCGTGCGCGGACCGGCAACCAGCGTAATCTTGCGCTCTTCAGAACCGTCAATCTGTTCACGCCGCAGCGATTCAATGAACGACACGGTTCGGTCAATGCGGGCGATCAGTTCGGGGAAGGTGCTTTCATTGTCCTCGAATTTCGGCGGTTCCATACCGGCCAGTCGCGCGGGACCCCCTTTCCCCTGGTCGGTCGCGATCTGCACCTGCCGGGACAATGGGAACATATCCGGGAACAAACGCGCGTTTATCAGCACGGAAGGATCAATCTTGCGTGCCTCGGCGTGGGCGGCCCCTTTTTGCAGGATCGCGGAGAGATTTTTCAACGCGTGGGAAATAGGGGGTACGCAGGCATCAAACATGGAAATAGGCATCGGTTTCTCCTGTGGACAAAAATAAGGGTAGGCCATCTTAGAGAGGGCCTCGTACTTTGCCAGTGCGTGACCCTGGCCACTTAATTCCTGGAAAGTTTATGTTAGTCCAACAGAGTTAAAATTTGTTGTTCTATATTCCCTGTGGAAATATATGGGTCTTGGCCGGATTGCCGGTCCATGCTCGATAATCCCTAAGGCAAAGTGATGCAGATTCGCAACAGCTATCCTGAACCGGGATCCACCACGTCGGCACATGCCAGGCGGATAGGGTTATTGCCCCAGACCCTGATATTTCCCCCAGTACGTAATCAGCAAGCCCTAATCCCTTCAATTTTGATAAAATTTTCCGTCAGTTACCGGAACCACACTGCTTTCTTGAGTCTAATTCCAGATGAAGGGCAATAGGAATCAAATGGTGCGCGCGGGAAAGTCACTTCTGGTCGGGATATTTATGCTCTTCGGTGTTGGCGTGGGAGCAGCACAAGGGGAACCGGCAGGAGAGAGTAATACCTTGGTGGTGGAATCCCCGGACTCGGCCCAGATTCTGTTGCTTGGAGAAGACAAACCGCTGGAGACCCAGGATGCCGTGCCCGCCGGGACTTATATCCTTCCGGAGGCTCCCGGGCAGGACAACAAAGGTGAAAAGTGCATGACGGTATGTGCCCGCTGGGGTGAGGACTGCCTGCTGATTAACAAGGGTGCAGGCGGGATGGAGCGCAAGTGCCGGCGTACCTGTAAACAGTTTGCGGAGGAGTGCTTCTAGAATCCCAGCCGGAATTCGAACGCCATTGATAATAATCAAACAGTCGCGTGCGGATATCCTGCCCAATATCGATATAATGCGCGGCGTTTTCGTCACCCGTTGGCGCGGCGAAAGTGGCGGAATTGGTAGACGCGCAGGATTTAGGTTCCTGTGGGGACACCCGTGAGAGTTCGAGTCTCTCCTTTCGCACCAATTCATCCCTGGCCTGTTTGAGGGCTTCCCATGCAAGTATCCGTAGAGTCCACCGGTGTTCTTGAGCGCACCATGCGCGTTGAATTGCCTGAAGATCGGGTTTCCGGCGCAGTCGAGAGCCGTCTGCAGAATCTGTTGCGCACCACCCGTATCCAGGGATTTCGCCCGGGCAAGGCACCGCTGCGTATCGTGCGCCAGCGGTTCGGACAGCGCGTCCGCCAGGAGGTGGTGGGCGAACTCGTGCAGCAAAGTTTCTACGAGGCCGTTGGCAAGGAACAATTACGGCCCGTTGCCGGGCCGGAGATCAATCCGCTGGAGGCCAATGCCGGGAACGGTATCCGCTACACGGCGAAATTTGAGGTGCTGCCCGAGTTTGAGCCGGCGCAGCCCGAAAATCTGGAGATCGAAAAAACCACCTGTGACATCAGCGCTGCCAATGTCGACACCATGGTGGAGACATTGCGCAAGCAGCATCGCCAGTTGAGCCCGGTTGAGCGCGCCGCCGAGCAGGGAGACGTACTGGAGCTGAACTTCAGTGGCCGTGTGGCAGGTGAGCCGTTTGCGGGCGGTGAGGCGAAGGAATTCAAAGTGGAGCTGGGCTCGGCGCGACTGCTGGACGGATTTGAGGAGGGCCTGAAAGGTCACAGGGCCGGAGAAGAATTCCAGCTGAACCTTCAGTTCCCCACTGATTACCGCATCGAATCCCTGCGTGGCAAACCCGTTACCTTCGATGTGATGGTGCTCAAGGTACTGGAACCCAGGTTGCCCGAATTGAATGATGAGTTTTTTGTCGCCTTTGGCATCAAGGAGGGCGGCGTGGATGCATTCCGGCAGGAGGTGCGCGAGCACATGGAGCGGGAAGCCGCGGTTGTGATACGTAATCGGCTGCGGGACTCGGTCGTGGCGGCCATCCACAAGTCCAACGAAATTGCCCTGCCCATGGTGTTGGTCCAGCGCGAAAAGCAACGTCTCAGCGAGCAACTCAAGGCCAATCTCAAGGCCTATGGCGTCAGGACCGATACCGACGACGACCGGCTCCGCGATCCGGCCCTGTTCGAGGATCAGGCGAAGAAACGCGTTGCGGTGCAACTGGTGGTGGCCGAGATCGTCCGGCGCCAGGATTTGAAGGCGAACCCGGCCCGTGTCCGTGCCATGATTGAAAGTACCGCCAAGAGCTATGAAGACCCCGCGGCGATCGTCAATTGGTACTACGCAGATCGATCCCGCCTGGCTGACGTGGAAGCACTGGTGCTGGAAGACGAAGTAATCGACTGGATCGCGGGCCGGGCCAAGGTTCGCGAGGTGCAGGTCGCGTTTGACGAGCTAGTGAATAAAAGGCAGACTGAATCGGCCTAGTCAGGACGGAGAATACAGCGCCACGGCGTAAAAATCATGAAAAACAAAGAGATACAGGCGCTGAACTTGGTGCCAATGGTGGTCGAACAGACCGCCCGTGGTGAGCGCGCCTATGACATTTTCTCGCGCCTGCTCAAGGAACGTGTCGTCTTCCTGGTGGGCGAAGTGGAAGACCAGGTGGCCAATCTCGTGATTGCCCAGTTGCTGTTCCTGGAATCCGAGAACCCCGACAAGGATATTCATTTCTATATCAATTCTCCTGGCGGTTCCGTCTCTGCGGGTCTCGCCATTTACGACACCATGCAGTTCGTCAAGCCACAGGTCAGCACGATGTGTGTGGGCCAGGCTGCCAGCATGGGCGCAATCCTTCTCGCCGGCGGCGCCGCCGGCAAGCGTTTCTGCCTGCCGCATTCGCGCGTGATGATCCACCAGCCGCTGGGAGGTTTTCACGGCCAGGCGTCAGATTTTGAGATCCACACGCGGGAAATCCTGAAGGCGCGGGAAAAACTTAATTTGATCCTGGCCAAGCACACCGGCCAGCCACTGGAGCGGATCCAGAAAGATACGGAACGGGATCATTTCCTGGGCGCCGAAGATGCCCAGGCATATGGACTCGTGGATTCCGTGTTGACGGAGCGCATCGCGGCGCCCGTCAAAGACGATACCAGCCCCGGATGATCGCAGCCGCGGCTGCATATTCCTGATCGGAGTCAAGCATGGCTGACAACAAGCAGACCAAGGGTGGAGATGGCGACCGCCTTCTGTATTGCTCGTTTTGCGGCAAGAGCCAGCATGAAGTGCGCAAGCTTATCGCCGGGCCATCCGTATTCATCTGCGATGAATGTGTTGAGTTGTGCAACGACATCATCCGCGAAGAAGTGCAGGAGAAGTCATCGACCGGCGCCGGCAGCAATCTGCCCACCCCGCATGAGATAAAGAAAATCCTGGATGAATACGTGGTTGGGCAGGAACTGGCCAAGAAGATCCTGTCCGTGGCCGTATACAACCACTACAAGCGCCTGGACACGGGAAACAAGAAGTCCGACGTCGAACTGGCAAAGAGCAACGTCCTCCTGATTGGACCCACCGGCAGTGGCAAGACACTGCTGGCGGAGACCCTGGCGCGGCTGCTGAATGTGCCCTTCACGATCGCCGATGCCACCACGCTGACCGAGGCCGGCTACGTCGGCGAGGACGTCGAAAACATCATCCAGAAGCTGCTGCAAAAGTGCGATTACGACGTCGAGAAGGCGCAGACCGGCATCGTCTACATCGACGAGATCGACAAGATTTCACGCAAGTCCGACAACCCCTCAATTACCAGGGATGTCTCCGGTGAGGGTGTGCAACAGGCGCTGCTGAAGTTGATAGAAGGCACCATTGCCTCGGTGCCGCCCCAGGGCGGGCGCAAGCACCCGCAGCAGGAATTCCTGCAGGTGAACACGACCAACATCCTGTTTATCTGCGGTGGCGCCTTTGGCGGTCTGGACCGGGTTATTCGTGATCGATCCGATAAGGGCGGCATCGGTTTCTCGGCCGAGGTAAAGAGCAAGGACGACAAGAAGAGCATGGGCGAACTGCTGCGCCAGGTTGAGCCGGAGGACCTCATCAAGTACGGGTTGATACCGGAATTCGTCGGCCGCCTGCCGGTGGTTGCCACCCTGGATGAACTGGACGAGGCCCAGCTGGTAAAGATTCTGCTGGAGCCGCGCAATGCGATTACCAAGCAATATGCGCGTTTATTTGAAATGGAGGGGGCGGACATCGAGTTTCGCGAGGATGCGCTGCGGGCCGTGTCCCGCAAGGCCATGGATCGGAAAACCGGGGCCCGGGGATTGCGCTCGATCCTGGAACATATCCTGCTCGATACCATGTATGACCTCCCGTCCATGAGCAATGTGTCCAAGGTGGTCATAGACGAAGGCGTGATTGTCGGGAATGGCCGGCCGCTCATCATTTACGCGGGCACGGACATTCCCAAGGCCGCCTCCGACTGAAACCGCCGCCCGCTTGTGCAGGCAGGCCGGGACTTGACTCGTCCGGCCCGCGTCCCCATATAGCTGTCATGCCCAACCCTAACTTGTCGAGCGCCCATGCAAACCAAGACTGAGCAACAACAGCCCGGCATATTCCCGGTTTTGCCATTGCGGGACGTGGTGGTGTACCCGCACATGGTCATACCCCTGTTCGTGGGCCGGGAGAAATCCGTCCGTGCCCTCGACCAGGCCATGCAGGGCAGCAAGCAGATCCTGCTGGTGGCGCAGAAAA